>CABXKH010000025.1 GCA_902512685.1 Paracoccaceae bacterium
GAAATACCAGTAACAGGAATGATGAGGATGTGGTGGCGGAGACGAAGGGATTTTCCGCCCACATACTATAATGCATATTGCTCTTTATATATATGGCGTAACGTGTTATTAAACTGGGTACAAACTGGGTACAAGTAATAATGAGCAAGAATATAGAACAAAAGTGTTTATCTACTAACGGTGGCGACACCTACTATCTACAATTTCATATTAAGCCATGGATGTTTGAGGCGATTCCTTACTTTAGGCAATACAAAGTTAAGTACCCAAATAGGAAGAACTATAAGCAGTCTCTTAAAACAAAGAGCCTAACTATTGCACTAGAAAAAATGCATAACCAACTTTTAGAAATGCACTTAGTTTGGAATGATATAGATGAAGAACTACAGTTAGACCCCAAACGTTATAACATTGAAGTAGCACCTGCGCCAACACCTGAAGAAGAGTATCATAGGATAAGACAAGCGATATCCAAATATGGTGAGGATGAACTTGAGGGGTATTTCGAGATAGAAACAGGGGTGATAGAAGACAGGCTTGAGGAGCTAAGTATATCTGACAACGAGTTTGACCAACAAGAACGCCGAAGATTAAATGCGAAACTCGAAGCATTTAGAGCAGCCTATGAAAGAGAGTTTACTGGTGAAGACAATAAGCTAGACCCTGCCCCACATAGGTTTGAGATCACATTTATGGCCGCTACGAAGTTACTAGTTAAAGAATATGAAGAAGATGGACGTGATCCTAAAACCATTGGCAAGATAAATATAGCTGCAAACAAGTTCTTGGAGTTTCTGGGTGTACCTGACTTAACACTTACTAAGATACGGAGACTAAACGTTAAGCAATACATACAGCATAGCCGTAAAAAAGGTATCCCACGTAATACATTCAGCAATGAGTTTGGTTTGTTAGAAAGGATATACTTAAATGCGCAAGATGATGGTTATATTAGCCCAAATATAGTCAGTCCATTTGTAGGTCATAGACCACTAAAAGGTTTTAAAGAAGAGGAGAGCAAAGGACTATATACACCTGAACACACATATATACTTGCCACTGAAGCACTAGCTGAAGGACGTATAGATATACTCACAAATGTAGCTGTTAGCTACTACACAGGCATGAGAAGCAGTGAGCTATATGACTGCACACTGGAAGTGCATGAAGGTATAAAGTACTTGGCCATAAAAGAGGGTAAGACAGTGAACTCAGTTCGTCCTACACCTTTACATCCACACCTTGAACAATGGCTTACTGACAATAAACTGTTACCTGCGGTAGGTCACAAGTTTAACTGGCCCAATACCAGTTCAGACGCATTCAATAAGAGCTTTAATAGGTTTAGCAACAAGCACCTTTTAAAGAAGCACAATGTATCTGAGGAAGACGGTAAACTATCACATCATTCGTTTAGGCATGGCATGAGTACTAGGTTACATCAGCAGGGCCTTAGTGAGCTAGAGGTTGCACATGTGGTTGGTCATAAGCAAGGTACAGTAGCACAAACTACTTCTGGTAAGACCTATATTAAGAAAGCCCAGATACCTATTATTCTAGATCATATAAAGAATATTGACCCAATAGAACTACCAAACACAAAAGCCTATGCATCATAGAAAGCGTCGCAATGCACCTAGGAAAGATTAAGAAATGGTATATATCGTCAAACATCTTGGTGACAGAAAACTTATAGTGCTGTCGGCATAAAAATATTTATCTCAAACTAGCCTTTTATAAACATATGCCTTTCCTTTTGCAGTTCCCTTCAAGCCTTTTTCAATAACCTCTATAGCTTCAAGCGAGACAAGAAGTTTCATTGCCTCCTTCACATTGTTTTTCCCAAACGGTGATAGAGTTGCCCATTGTTCATAGCTCTTACAAATCGTATCGCCAATTAAACAACTGCGCTTAATGATCCCATAAAAGAATAACGCTCTAGAGCTAACCTTGGAATTTAGGTCAAGTAAGGTTGTGTCTATGAGGTTGATATGAGCTTCAATAGCCGACTTACGCTCAATCAGCTTATTGAAAAGTAGTTTTTGCTGTTTATCGCTTAGAGCCTCAGTGTGAAGACTTGAAGTAAGTTCGTTAAGTTCAACCTTGATGGCGTCCTCGTTATGTCGGCTATGAACTAGCCTCTCTGCCAGCTTATGAACTTCACTGAAGAGTTTATTATTATCTATGAAATCGTCGCCGAAAGATTCCTTTGCACCCTTTATTTTAGCTTTAGTGTACTTCTGCGCTTCAAGCGCTTTGCCTCTCCTGTCTATCTTGATTTCCTTGAACTTGATGTAGAAATCATCAAGCGACGTTATTTGCCCCTGCGTGACCGCTTTATGCAGTGACACAAGTTTACTCCACTTAGGGCTTTTAGTAGAAAGAGATTTGCTTTTGTAACTCGCTTGCCACTCGTCCTGACGAAAAAGTACATCTTTATGTTTGCTTCGCAGATCACCCCAGTTTTTGTTATACTTAATATGAAAGTATGCAATCATCTCTACATAGCTAAGGGCGTAATGTTGGTCATTCTCTATAGAGGCAAAGTAAGGCTTCATTTATATCCCTTTTTAGTGATACTATATGCTTTGCATAATATAACATATTTTTATGTACAAGTAAAGGAAATACAACACTTACTGTGTTTAACTTGCTTATTTAAGTTTGTTTTTTATATTCAAACTTTAATAGTTAAACTATTTCCTATGAAATCTTATGCTAAGGTATGCATAAGTGACTGTATTTAAATACGAAAATGCCTTTATTGCATTGTCTTTTTCTTGACTTTTGGGACATTTTGTGATATAACTATATCCATTAAGCAGGCCACCCATAGCCCCGCTACAGCCCCTGTTTGACATCCCCCCATAATCAAACAACGAGTAGGAAATTCTATGTCCCGTATTCCTGTGTTTAGCAGCTTTCTTCGCTTGAAGCACACTAATCCTTCCGTCTTTCACAACGCCGCTACAATCAAGCAAATGGTAAAAGCTCAAAGGCAACTAGGTGTCCGCTTTTATGATGCTCTTCCCCTATTGGAGGCATCCTGAATGCAAGACATTATCACCCTTATGGAAGAAGCTCAGCGCCGTATTGATGAGCATAACCCTTACTTCACAGATAAAGTCGAGACTGTCTTAGCAATCCTTCGCAGCAAAGGTGTAGTGAGCTATCGTCGTATTTCACAAAACGGTGCGTGGCATACACAGCTCGCAGCTACGCTAGTTCTAGCTCACGAGAAAGACACAGCCTTTGCTCTACCTACACGCAGACAGCAAACGCTCCATGATCGTGGTGTCTCAACAACCATTGTATCGTTTCTTGATAAAGCCGTGATGGCAGGGCTGATCATATCGCAGTCAGAAAAGTATCTCGCTGTTGGTCGCCTCTCTTTAGGTGAAATCATAAAGGCTTATCTTGATCACGCCGAAGCCGCTTGATGCTTGTAAACCTAGATAAGTCATATCAATCAGTTTACATTATATCATAAAAACAATGGCTTATGGCATAAAATACTCTAGTAAATACTAGGCTGAGCCTCCGATTTTCTCAGTAGCTCAACTTTTAACCCCGACAGTTACACAAAATTCAGAGACACGCAGTCAACGTGCTGTTTGTCCATATAAGGATTCACACATATGAACGACATAACAACAGGGCTAATGCAGCCTGATACACATGATCCGCTAACCCATTTCCGTACTGCAATCTTTGGTGCTGTAGAGCCAAAGACACTGACTGAGTTACTTGAGGGTCTAACTCCTGAAGATACGCAGAAAGTCATATCCATGGCACGTATAACTCATCTGATGGCATCCATGCAGGTTCGTGCCAAAGGTTACAGTGAACAAACCTATGCTGAGCTAAGCGAAACGCTCCAACGCTCTAATCGTAAAGACTTGCAACACATTGTTGCCTTACTCCTAGAGAAGCTAGTACCCATAGAGGTACGCAAGCAGCCTAAGCCAGACAAGAAAGCTTCAGGGTTAGCCTTATACGACAAGTGGGATGCTGAGCTAGAGAAAGCGCAAAGTGCATCACCAACGGCTGTATCTCAGCCTGAGCAGCTATCGTTTCTAGATAAGCTAGAACAAAGCGAAAGCAGTGGTAAGTCAGACGCTGAGATCACCATCAAGGACGGTAGACGCTTTGTAGGGCAGCTACAGTTTGGTGAAGCACGTTTAGAAGACTACAAGCAGTCAACAGGCCGTACTTTTACACAAGATGAGTTCACGAGAGATACAGCACTGCAGGACGCTGTGGCTGAGTGGCACTTTAAAGACATTGATAAAGCTATAGATGCGCTTGGGGTAAACTCAGAGGGCTATGATCGTGACGGGCTACGGGCTGTGGCTCATCTTGGCGGTAAAGGTGGTATGAGAAAGTTTGTGCAGTCTAAAGGAGAATACAATCCAGAGGACGAACTAGGCACGTCCCTTCAGAGCTACTACGACAAGTTCAGCAGCAGCAAGGACGTATAAGATGTATCAAGAACGCATTACCTTGCCTGAGTATCACGCAGATTATCCAAGCCTATGGGAAAGCCCTTGCGGTAAGGCTAGGATCATTCGTTGCCCTGATGACTTGCAGTACATTGTCCAAGGATACCGAACACCCAAGTGGCGCAATCTGAGCTATCACACAGAGTGGTGGAGCATCTCTTTCAGATGGGGCAATGAGCAGCCCTTTAAGGCGTTACCAGAGGCGATATAAGGCGGTCTGTAGTAGGGTTAATCTGTTTTGTAGCCCTGTGGTGCTATGCAGAGGTAAAGCTCCTACAGACCACGGTATTTTACTGATAAAACATAAGGGTCAATTCAATTTGTAAGATTGGCATTTTATGTTTACGCCGGATACGATCTGCACAAGGATGCTAAGTAACATTTTACACAGATTGGTTTTGCAGCTAAACGATCAGCCTCTAATAAAGTCAGCTAAAGCAAGTATCTCCTCGTTTGTTGCTGTGCCCTTGACTCTATTCGCTCTCATACACATCCACCTAACATTGCCCTCTTCGTAACCTTTCTCATTATCTACTCTATCCAACGATGCCGAATTCAACCCATCACCAAAAAATTCCATTTTAACTTTGAAAACTGGGCACAATCCATCTGATGGATATATCGCTTTTAGATAATCTTCCGAAATCAAAAATTTAAGATTTTTCCTTTTTGCCCTTTGTTTGGCCTTAGTAAGTCTATCCTTTATAAAATAGTGGAAGTCTTTCATATGAGACTTGCGGTTCTTGAAGTTCGTTTTAGCCTTTTGTTTTACTCTTCTGTCAAACTCTTTTTTTGTTATGAATACAGGCCTCTTAAACCCCTGTTTATCTAAAGACCCATAACCATCACTTTCCCAAAAAAATAATCCAACTTCTGTTTTATCGCCTCGCTTGTAGGGTGAAAGAGTCAGCGGGTTGATTAACACTTTTCCTTTATTGGACTTCCTAATTCGGTCCTTTTGTTTAGTTTTTGATTCATCCCATTTGGCTGGTGAAAGCCACTTTTCAGCTTTTGTCCCATCTTTTTTGATTGTCGTGTTATAACTCCAAAAGATGTAACCATCTTCTCGCACATCACCATGTTTGAAAGGCTGGCGAGTATTTGGGTTTAATCTTTTCAAGGTACAAACTCTCTCATGATACCCAAATTGTACATTGATAAGCCTTTTTTGCGTCGCAAGCGTAGCTTTATTTTGGCATTGGGCGTTTCAATCTAAAATCTTCATTAGCATGTGAGTATAGACGGTATAGCCTCGACCCTTACCAAAATTGTCCCAGCGTTTTTTGATGTTATCTACGATCCTCACCTTTTTCAATCCATCTGCCTTGTTCGGTATTGGCCAATATGTTGTTGAACCCTTTCTTGGCGCAAATTCGTTATCGTTTCGGCCTCTATTTGAATGGTGATACTCATGCTGTGCGTAAAAATATCCTTGAGGAGCGGTCCAAGTGCTGCGGTTTTTTGGAATGTTTGCGTGAAATTGTTCCAACGCATATGTGTCATCTTTGTCCATGCATTTACTCCAATCCATAATTTGTGATTTGATTATTTGTACCTGAGCATTTCGTCTGGTACGTTTAATGGGCCTAATTTATCAGCGGCCATTTGCCCTCTAGAACCAGCTTTTTTTGCTAGTAATTCTTCAAGAGAAATCTTTCCATTTTTATAGAACATAAATAGCTTGGCAAATATGGAAAGTGCGCCCCAGCGCCTTTGTATAACACCAACACTGACGCAAAACTTATCAGGTCTCGCCTGGTAGTACTCATCTAATTCATCACGGCTGGGTTGCCCTCCAAGGTGTTGGCAGACTTTATCGTAGTACTCAATTACTTCTAAGTCTGTCGGTCTTCGTTTTGCCCACGGCACATTAGCAGCCCTACAAAGCTCAGCCCAACTCCCAAATGATAGTTGGCCTAACTGCCTCCCTTTGTACTGTCTGCCCTCCCAAGCATCATAACTTGAAACAGTAATAGGTTTGTTTGGGTTTTTATTCATGAACTTGCCAAGCTCTTTGATCGCTTCAGTTCTGTCGATATTCCGCAGCTTTTTTCTATCAGGGAAAGCAAAACCACTTCGGCTTTGAAGCCTATAAATCTCATCCACCTAGATACTCCTTTAGCTTTGTAATTCACATCTCTTTATAGTTTAAATAATAAATAAAAACAATGTAGTATGTGATTTTTAGTGAGGGTCAACGGACTTACCATCCGCTTACAAAAACAAAAATATACAGTAAAAAAAACGACTTATTTTACGTGAAGGGGGTCAACGGACTTACTATCCGTTTTTTTAAAAAGTTTTTTAGAAAGAACTAACGGAAATACTTCTTTTTTGTAGTTAATTAGATGAATTGCGAATCAAAAACTTCACTTATTCGTGACTTAAATACAGTGATGTATCAGATGATGAAAAGCCTTGATGCATGTCAGCTAATTATTTAGCCTTGAGGGCAGTAGCTTATAGATAAGAGTGTTTTTATGCGTATCGTTTTGATGATTGTATTGTTTGTTGCTATTGCTGCTGCTGTGTCAGCACAAGATTTTAGCAAAGGTTTGGCTGCTGCGCAGAGCGGAGACTTTGCGACTGCTTTGAAGGAGTGGACGCCTCTGGCTGAGCAAGGCGAAGGGTTTGCTCAATTCAATCTGGGCTTGATGTATGACAAAGGTGACGGTGTTCCTCAAGACTACAAGGAAGCCGCAAAGTGGTACAGACTAGCTGCTGAGCAAGGTCGCACCAAAGCCCAAAACAATCTGGGTTATATGTATGCGCAAGGTCTAGGTGTTCTTCAAGACAATGTATTGGCTCATATGTGGTACAATCTGAGCGCTGCCAACGGGAGTGACTTGGGTGGAGAAAATAGAGATATAATAGCCGAAAGAATGACTGCAGAAGACATCTCCAAAGCTCAAGCCATGGCTAGGAAATGCATGAATAGCGATTACCAAGACTGCGGGTATTGAGGTGGTGCGGTTAGTATTCACTTCAGTTTTTATTCTCTTCGCTACAGTCACGGCTGCTCAAGACTTACTGAGACTCACTGACAGCGTGTCAAAAGGTGCAAACGAAATCTATGTAATGGAAAGATGTGCAGCTTTGGATAGGGCTATACTTAACTGGGGAGGTGAAGCTCAACTGAATCAGTTTGATCCAAATTTGTACAATCTTATTAGTGACAGATATTACGCACAAAAACTTGTAGCTGTTTTAATGCATGAACAACGTGGGCTTACCTCTAAACAAGCAGAGGAAGCCAACAACAGAACTGAAGACGAGATTTATGATAGATACGTAAAAAGGTTTGAAAATAACTACGCCTCTAGTGGTCAAGCATTTAACAACGATGCGTTTGTTAACTCAGATATGGATTATTGTATGCCTTATGCAGAAATGGCAGGGCAAACTCTAGATGCAGCTTTTGGTACTTCTAACTGGCGAAAGGCTTTACAGTAAAGATGTCGTCAAACTCTAGTGCTGCGTAGGAGTACAAACGTTCTAATCAAAGTTGTCTAAAAGTATGTGATAGGAGGCATAAATGAATAAATATGATTACGTCACTAAAACAATGCAGATTATGGACTTTGAACATAACACTAAGCATGCACATGAAGATTATATGTATGTCCAAGAAGACAGGCTAGTCACAAGGCAGGAAGCCTTTGACGACCTCAAAGAGTATTTTGAAGACGGTAATAAAATACTGTCATCCAAGTTGCTGTTTGAAGATGAAGACCTTTTGGCGTGGAAGGAAATGGTCAGAGGAAGTGACGGCAAAAAGTACAGAGTTACAAATGTACAAATCTGGCGTGATGGAAAGGCATGGAGAGAGATGGTCAGCCACGTCGAAGTGCCTGAAGATGAGCATCTTGGTGAAGAGTAAATAACAGTCGTTGAGCCATACCCTTGGCAAGAAGCACTGCCGTTAATATCTTCAATGCTATGAGCAAACGCCAAAAAGAGTTATTTCCAGAGTTACCCTCTACTAAAAAGTACGTGTCTGACTATCCAGAGTTGGCTTCTGAATGGCATCCCACAAAGAATGGAACTAAGTTACCTGACGATTTCACAGATGGCTCTGGTCAAAAGGTTTGGTGGCAATGCCATGAAGGTCATGAATGGGAATCAGTTATAAAGAACCGAACAAGAGGTGGTACAAACTGCCCCTTTTGTGCAGGGAAAAGAGCCACGTCCAACCTCAACCTATCAACTGAGTATCCTGAACTGTGTAAACAATGGCACTTTGAAAAGAATGATAAAGAGCCACAAGAATATATGCCCAATAGTGGTAAAAAGGTTTGGTGGCGTTGTGAGCTTGGACATGAATGGCAAGCCGCTATTTATAGTAGATCAGAAACAAAGACAAACTCAGCCAACGGTTGCCCTTACTGCTCAGGGAGATTTGCAACAGCTGAAAACAATCTTGCAGTAAAGTTCCCTGAGATTTCTGAACAGTGGCATACTACCAAGAATAGCGGTTTCGTACCTGAAAAAGTTGGTCCAAGTTCTTCAAGAAAGTTTTGGTGGATTTGTTCAGAAGGTCACGAATGGAAAACCTCAGTAGGAAATCGCACACGAGCTAATACTAGCTGCCCGTTCTGTGCTAAAACACAGCCTTCGCCTGATTATAGTTTAGCTACAGAAGAGCCAAAACTATGCTTGCAGTGGCACTATAACAAAAACGAAAAGATGCCTGAAGCATATCTACCCGGCAGTAATAAGAAAGTCTGGTGGCAGTGTGATCATGGGCATGAATGGGAAGCCTCAATATACGACAGAGTAAGTGGTACAGGATGCCCTTATTGCAGTGGTAGGAAAGCCACCCCTGACAATAATCTTGCAGTTAAGCATCCAGAACTTATGTCTGAATGGCATCCAACAAAGAATAAGTTAACCCCTTATGAATATTTACCCCAATCTAATGTAAAAGTTTGGTGGCATTGCATTAAGGGGCATGAGTGGCAGTCTGTTATCTCCAATCGTACCAACGGAAATGGTTGTCCCAAATGCACACACCAAACCTCTAAAAACGAACTACGCATCTTCACAGAGTTAGCCACAGTATTTGATGAGGTGCGTCACAGGCATAAGATTGAAGGGGTAGAGGCCGATGTGTTCCTACCTGAATATAAAATAGCCATAGAATACGATGGTAAGTATTGGCATCAGGATAAAGCAGAGCAAGATTACAACAAGCAAGTTTACCTATGGGAACATGGGATAGCGCTTTTGCGTGTGCGTGAGAAACCTTTACCCAAGCTACAAGCACACGACATCATTTTACCTATGGGCAGCTTTATTACAAAGGATGTCTTGAACAGGATAGTTTCCTACATCGACAACGAAGCAGAAAGCAGCAGACATTACATTGACGCTGAAGAGTTTTTAGCAGAGGAAACTTATCTAACTTATCTAGACTACTTCCCGTCACCCTTTCCAGAGAACTCTCTTGCAGTCATAAATCCAGAACTGGCAAGTGAGTGGCATCCGACCAAGAATAGTCCTCTCACACCAGATAACTTTACGCAGAGTGCTAAGCCAAAAGTTTGGTGGATGTGTAAACATGGGCATGAATGGCAAGCCACCATATATTCTCGTAATCTGGGTGGTCATGCATGTCCTGCTTGCATGGGTTTCAAAGCAACCGATGAAAACTGCATGGCTGTAACGCATCCGCACTTAGCTGAATTGTTTCATCCAACCAAGAACGGACAGGACACACCACAAACGTTAAAGGCGGGTACGGGCAAAAAGCTGTGGTGGCAGTGCAAGAATGGTCATGAGTGGCAGCAAACAGGTGATAAACTGAAGCGCTTAGTTATTGATGAGCCTTGTCGTAAATGCAGGAGCTTAGCTGTTAAGCGTCCCGATATTGCTGCCATGTGGCATCCTACGCTTAATAAGGGCCTTACCCCAGAGGATGTCGCATTTAGTTCAGGTAAAATTAGATGGTGGCAATGTAATGTTGATCAAAGCCATCAATGGCAATCATCGCCAAACAATATGGTTGCTCCTAACCGCAAGACCTTCTGCCCACACTGTCGCTAGTGCTGCACTGAATAGCTATCCCTTTTGAGAACTACTTCTGTGTGCTTGTACATATACATATAGCGTATGGGAGTAGGGTGGCCCTCGCACCCAAACCCAAAAAGCAAACGAATAACCGACTTGCAAAACACACATATGATTGCTACGTTGCATCATTCCAACATTTGAAGGAATGTATCATCTATGCAAAAGACCAATTACATATGTTATTTTAGAGTTAGCACACAACGCCAAGGGCGATCTGGTTTAGGACTAGACGCCCAACGCAAGAGTGTTGCGGACTATTTAGCTGATAAGGAAGCCAACATCATAGATGAAGTTACTGAGATTGAATCAGGCCGCCATACAAAAAGGATAAAACTAAAAGCAGCCATTGATTTATGTAAGGCAACCAACGCCACATTACTTGTTGCTAAGTTTGATAGGTTGTCACGAAATGCGAAGTTTCTCCTTGAGTTACAAGCGTCTGGCGTCAGGATTTCAGCAGCGGATATGCCAGATGTAGATGAACTTGTTGTAGGCATAATGGCAATGGTAGCACAGCATGAAGCCAAGGCTATTTCAACTAGGACAAGTGCAGCACTTCAAGCTGCAAAAGCACGTGGTGTAGTTTTAGGTGCTTACGCTAAGGATGATAAAAGTAAGTTCATTGGGCGGTGTGGGACTAGAGAAGATGCTTTGAACGCTAACGCTGCTAGAGCAGCCAAATATCGTGAGGTATCACTGGGTAAAATCAGAAGCCTTGAACACTTTGACCCAGATAACTCACTATCTTCACGTGTGCTTGCGAAGGTGTTTAATAACAACGGAATACCAACAGTCTCAGGTAAAGGTACATGGAGTAGTAACAGCATACTAAGACTAAAGAAGCTAAGAGACTCACCCAAAGCGGCACTTTCAGGCAGTTAAACAACTACTTTTAACCCCGAATAACTGGGTACAAACTGGGTACATTTAACTAAAAAAAGTAGTTAAGAGTATGTTTTTAAACATAAAAAATGTGTGTGGCGGAGACGAAGGGATTCGAACCCTCGAGACCCTTCCGGGCCTACTCCCTTAGCAGGGGAGCGCCTTCGACCACTCGGCCACATCTCCGCCGACGGGTTTACAGAGCAATGCACCGAGGGACAAGAGGGGAAACTTAAATTATTTTAGCGTTTAGCAGTTTATAGAAAGTGCTGGCGCTCAGGCATTGAATAGGAAATGAAGCACATCGCCATCTTTCACTTGATAGGCTTTGCCTTCGACACGCATTTTTCCGGCCTCTTTAGCGGCTTGCTCACCATTAAGCGTCACAAAATCATCATAGGCAATGGTTTCGGCGCGAATAAAGCCACGCTCAAAATCACCATGAATAACACCGGCCGCCTGCGGGGCCAACGTCCCTTGCGCGATGGTCCAAGCGCGCGCTTCTTTGGGGCCAACGGTGAAATAAGTCTCAAGCTCTAAAAGCTGATAGCCAGCCCGGATAAGACGATCTAATCCCGCTTCTTCCAAGCCCATTTCAGACAGGAACATTTGGGCTTCATCCTCTTCCAGCTGACTGATTTCCTCTTCGATCTGGGCGCTGATCATCACTGCGCCCGCCCCTTGCAAGGCCGCCATTTCTTCGACTTTTTGCGAATAGGCATTGCCGTTTGCTGCACTTTCTTCATCGACATTGCATACAAACAGAATTGGCTTTGTGGTCAACAGTTGCAAGCTTTTCCACGCTTTTGCATCTTCGGTATCAATAGCAACGCTGCGCGCAGGTACGCCCTCTTCCAGCGCGCTTAATGCAGCTTTCAGCAGGCGCTCTTGTTGCACCGCCTCTTTATCACCACCGCGCACTTTGCGCGACAGACCCTGCAGCCGTTTTTCAATGCTTTCGATATCCGCCAGCATCAGCTCGGTTTCAATGGTTTCCGCATCAGCAACCGGATCAACCCGGCCATCTACATGGGTCACATCGCCGTCTTCAAAACACCTCAGAACATGGGCGATCGCATCCACTTCGCGGATATTTGCCAAAAACTGATTACCAAGCCCTTCCCCTTTTGATGCGCCTTTGACCAAACCAGCAATGTCAACAAAAGTCATCCGCGTCGGGATGATTTGCTTTGATGCGGCGATGGCCGCCAGCTGATCTAATCGGCTGTCGGGCACAGCAACTTCGCCAACATTGGGCTCAATTGTACAAAACGGAAAATTAGCAGCTTGGGCGGCAGCTGTTTTTGTCAGTGCATTGAACAACGTAGATTTACCAACATTCGGCAAACCGACAATTCCCATTTTAAATCCCATGTGATCGGCTCCTAAATTGCGCGCATCGCGCTTCTATTAGGTGAGCCGAAGAGAGGCAAGACCAAAGCGGCAGCGCAGCGCCGGCTTTGAATTGCCAATTTATGCGCTCTGCCCATTGATTTCCGTTCACTTTTTGGGCAAGTCAAGGGGGCTTTCAGAAGGGGCGTAAAAAATGACTCGCATCGACCGCAAATTCAAGGAACTTGCCGACCAAGGGAAAAAGGCTTTTGTGGCGTATGTCATGGCCGGAGATCCTGATTTCGATACCTCGCTTGAGCTGGTTCTTGGCCTGCCCGGCGCGGGAGTGGATATTCTTGAGCTGGGCTTGCCCTTTACCGATCCAATGGCCGATGGCCCAACAATTCAATTGGCTGGTCAGCGCGCGCTCGACACAGGAATGACGCTTTTAAAAACACTTGATATGGCGCGCCGGTTTAGACAAACCGATCAAAATACGCCCATTGTTCTGATGGGGTATTATAACCCGATTTACAGTCATGGGGTTGACGCATTCCTGAAGGATGCAAAAGAGGCCGGAGTAGATGGACTTATCATTGTTGATCTGCCGCCAGAAGAAGATAGCGAGCTTTGCATTCCTGCCCAAAAAGCAGGGTTGAACTTTATTCGCCTTGCAACACCGACGACTGATGACAAGCGGCTGCCAAAAGTTCTGCAAAATACATCAGGCTTTGTGTATTACGTGTCGATCACCGGGATCACCGGAGCAGCCGAGGCAGAAGCCGGCGATGTTGGACCAGAAGTCGCTAGGATCAAGGCGCACACTGATTTGCCAGTGGCCGTCGGCTTTGGGATTAAAACCCCCGAGGCCGCGCAAAGCATTGCATCCGTTGCAGACGGCGCCGTGGTTGGGTCTGCTATTATCAGCGAGCTTGCCTCTGGAAAATCTGTTAACGAGGTTTTAGATTTTGTTGCCTCATTGGCCAATGGCGCGCATTCAACGAATTCTAATTAGGTCTTACCCGCAGCATATGTGTGATTAAATAGGTTGCTACCTTTTGATCTTTTTGGTTCAGAACTTCATATTGAACCGTTACAAAACCCCTATCAGGTTTTGACTTTGACTGTTTCGCGCTGTCAACTCTGGCTCGGTTATAAAGAGTGTCCCCGGGCTTAACAGGCAGCAGCCAGCGCAACTCTTGCATGCCGGGTGAGCCAATCGAACATTCTTTAAACTTTCCGGTTTCAAGCATTAGCCGAAAAGAAATCAGCAAGGTATGCCAACCACTGGCAATCAACCCGCCATAGGGGTAATCATCTACGACGGTTTCATCAATATGGAACGGTTGCGGATCCCATTGCCTTGCAAAATCAATGATTTCATCCTTAGGAACAAGATAGCGGTCTGTTGTAAAACAATACCCAACCACGAAATCTTCAAAATACATATCACCCTCGCATTCAACTTTGATCTTGTGAACCAATACCTGTATTGGTAAGAATAACTCACCAATACACTCGGGTAAATACCAATGCCAATTATCACCAACATCGAAGACTTAAAGCGTATTTACCGCCGCCGCGTGCCGCAAATGTTCTATGATTACGCAGAGTCCGGCAGTTGGACCGAGCAGACATTTCGGGACAATGTGACAGATTTTGAACAACTTCGTCTGCGCCAAAGGGTGGCCGTTGACATGACCGGGCGCAGTACAACTTCAAAAATGATCGGCCAAAACGTCGCGATGCCTGTTGCGCTTGCGCCTGTAGGTCTGACTGGCATGCAGACCGCAGATGGAGAAATTAAAGCCGCAAAAGCCGCAGAGAAATTCGGTGTGCCCTTTACGCTTTCTACAATGTCTATCTGCTCGATAGAAGATGTTGCCGCCCATACCACCAAACCATTTTGGTTTCAGCTTTACGCGATGAAAGATGACAATTTCATCAACCGGCTCATTGAGCGTGCAAAGGCAGCAAAATGCTCTGCATTGATGATTACGCTAGATTTGCAGATTTTAGGCCAACGCCATAAGGATCTAAAAAATGGGCTTTCTGCTCCCCCAAATCTTACGGTCAAAACCATGGCCAACCTTGCGACCAAATGGAGGTGGGGCTTGGAAATGCTGGGCACCAAACGCCGGCAATTTGGTAATATAGTGGGCCATGCCAAAGGCGTAAAAGACACCAGCAGCCTGTCTTCTTGGACCGCTGAACAATTTGATCCAGCGCTTGATTGGAATAAAATTGCCAAACTGAAAGAGGCTTGGGGCGGCAAAGTTATTTTAAAGGGTATTTTGGATGCTGAGGACGCTAAAATGGCCCTAAGCGTTGGTGCAGATGCAATTATAGTATCCAATCATGGTGGGCGGCAACTTGATGGAGCGCTTAGTTCAATTAGGGCTCTGCCCAGTATTCTTGAAGCAGTGGGCGATAAAATCGAGGTGCATTTTGATGGCGGCATCCGATCCGGGCAAGATGTGCTTAAAGCGCTGTCGCTGGGAGCAAAAGGCACATATATCGGCCGCGCGTTTATATACGGGCTAGGGGCTATGGGTGAAGCCGGTGTGACTCAGGCCCTAACCGTTATCCAAAAAGAATTAGAAACCACAATGGCTCTTTGTGGCCATACTCAAATTGATGATTTATCGCTCGAAAATTTATTGATCCCTAAGGGTTTTGAAGGCGATTGGGCGTGATCAACCCTTTTGGGATGATCCTGCCAACATCGGAATGAGCACCAATGTGATGCTTGCAAGCAACAGCGATAATGCAACAAACGAGACAGAAAGGCTGGCCAGTTCAGCCAAGCCCCCCATAATAGGCGGCCCGATAAAGAAGCCCGTATAACCAATCAATGCAACATTTGAAATTGCTTTGACCCGCTGATCAGCAGGACTAATGCGCCCGACAAACGCCAAACCCAAAGGCGCTATGACAGAGATCCCAAGACCGAGGGCGGCAAAGCCTATATAAGTCAGTGGCAGATTAATAGCAGTTGCGGCAAGCCCGGAGCCAAAGGCCGCAAAGAGTGCTGCAATCTGGATCACCCGCGCTTCAGAAAAAACCCGTGCCATGGCTTGTCCGCCAAGTCGTCCGATGCCCATTGTCAGCCCCAAAATTGCAGGCCCCATCGCACCAAGCACTGCGCCCACACCAAGCGCGCGTTCTAAATGCAGGGCAGACCACCCCTCAGAGGCCTGCTCGCCCATAAATGCAATTGCGATCACAATGCCAATCAGCACCAAAAACTGATTGGATCCTGAGGTGGCTGCATCATTGGTTTCATCTGCCTGATCTGCCGGTTTTGGTAAAACCATTGATGGCAGAAGCAGCAAGCCGAAAACACCGATGATGGAAAAGCTGATCACTGCACCGCCCCCAAATTCGCGAATCAGGCCTGTACAAAATGCAGCTATTGCATAGCCGAATGAAAACATCGCGTGGTGAAAACTCATCAACGGATGACCCTCGCGGGCCTCGATCTGAGACAGATGCGCATTCATGACTACGTCCAAACTGGCAGTTGACGCGGCACATAGAAACATCGCAATTGTCAAACCTGTCCAACTGCTCATCAAACCGGGCAGTTGAAAAGCCAAAAGCGCCGCCGCACATAACGCTGCCACACCATAGCGGCCTAACCGACTATCCAGCCATGGCGCAAAACGCATGGCCGCGATTGCACCCATTGCAGCGACCAGCATCACCCCTGCCAATTCGCCATCACCGGCGCCTATTGCGGCCTGCAAATCCGGGACAAGTGCGGCGAAAGCGCCCCAACAACACCCCAAAACAACAAAAGCGCAAAGCGGTTCCCAAGACGCAATTATCAAGCGTTTGTTAATCATAAATCCGCCTGTGACATGCCTAGTCAGTTCGCGCAAGCCCCAGTTTCAATTTGGGCTTTCAAATCCTGTGCAACTGGTCTATACGCGCGGCTTCATGAAGGGCTACAGCCTTGGAGGAGCCCTCTTTAACAAATGGAGATTTAAATGGCTGGAAAGATACCAGATCTTGAAGCGATCGAACGGACGGGGACAGGCAAGGGCGCCGCTCGTCAAGCACGCCGCGATGGCATGGTGCCGGGTGTAGCTTATGGAGGCGGCATTGATCCGCTCCCGATTCAAATACCCCGCAATGAATTGCTAAAGCGCCTAAAAGCCGGGCGTTTTATGTCAACTTTGTTTAATCTTAAAGTCGATGGCCATGAAGATGTCCGCGTGATCTGCCGCGATGTGCAGCGCCATGTGGTCAAAGATCTTCCGACACACCTCGACCTGATGCGCCTGCGTCGTTCATCTCAGATCAACCTGTTCATCCCTATTGATTTCGTCAACGAAGACATAGCGCCAGGCATCAAACAAGGTGGCGTTTTAACCATCGTGCGGCCCGAGATCGAACTGATTGTGACTGCTGGTGATATTCCGGAAAAAATCGAAATCGACCTTTCTGCGCTAAATATTGGCGACGTTATTACCATTTCTTCGGTCTCCCTTCCAGAAGGCGCAAAGCCAACCATCGACCGTGATTTTGTGATTGCAAATATTTCAGCACCAAGCGGTCTTGCTGCTGCTGCCGATGAA
Organism: Paracoccaceae bacterium; assembly: GCA_902512685.1. Classification (GTDB taxonomy): domain Bacteria; phylum Pseudomonadota; class Alphaproteobacteria; order Rhodobacterales; family Rhodobacteraceae; genus CABZJG01. Next base: position 17,372 of record CABXKH010000025.1, read on the forward strand.
GAAGAGACAACATCAGAAGAAGAAGAATCCACTGAAGAGGTGCAAGAAGAAGAATAAACACTTCTCTTGATGTGGATTTGTCAAAGCGGGGCTTTTGCCCCGCTTTTTTCTTGGGTAAGATTGTGCCAAGTATTTGGAAATCAACCCATCGGAATAGTGGACCAGCCATGCGGATTTTTGTAGGACTTGGAAACCCTGGCGCAAACTATGCCCATAACCGGCATAATATAGGGTTTATGGCAGTAGACCGAATTGCAGAAGATAATGGGTTTTCACCTTGGAAAGGTAAGTTTCAGGGTCGCATGAGCGAAGGCCGTTTGGGGCCGGAAAAAATCATTTTGTTGAAACCTGATACTTTTATGAACCTTTCTGGCCAATCTGTTGGCGAAGCCATGCGGTTTTTCAAACTTGAGCCTACGAATATTACTGTTTTTCATGACGAGTTGGATTTGGCGCCTGGAAAGTGTCGCGTAAAAAGTGGCGGCGGTCATGCAGGCCATAACGGTCTACGCTCTTTGCATCAACATATAGGTGCAGACTATCAACGCGTGCGGTTGGGCATTGGACATCCCGGACACAAAGATGCGGTTGCCGGCTATGTTCTGCATGATTTTGCCAAAGCGGATCAAACCTGGCTGGCCGATTTATTGGTTGGGATTGCCGATGGCGCCAACAAACTGGCACAGGGCGATGCCGCAGGATTTATGAATGTGGTTGCGCTTCACGTTCAGCAAGATCCTGTCCCAGCACCCACCAAACCCGCAAAACCCCCCAAAGTGTCACAAAACAGTGAATCGCCAGAAGCCGCTAAGAAGAGTATTGAAACGCCAGATGCCAAAACCACTTTGCAAAGGTTAATTGATAAATTTAAATGACCCTTAGGGAAGATTTCAGTCATCAGGCCCAAGTCTGCGCTGCCCTTGGATCGCCGTTCATGGCCCAGCTCATGCAATTATGTGCTGATCGTTTGACACCGGGTGATCCTGTTTCAGATGCTCTTTTCAATTGGCCTGGGGATCGCTCAGCCAGCGGTGCTTCTGTGCCGCTTCGGTTAGCGGGCGGGTTACATATGCTGGTTCTGTGCGACAAGGACTCCGGTTTAAAATCTGTCTATCCCCCCAATACGCCAAGCGATGATGCGCTTTGGGCTGCGGTTCAAAACGCATTGCAGAAACATTCCAAGTTCCTGTTAGAATTTATAAAACTGTCACCCCAAACCAATGAAATTCGGCGCAGCAGTGTGATGATCGCCGCCAGCCATCTTTTAGCACATCGCTTTGGCTTGCCGATGGTAGTCTCTGAATTGGGGGCCAGCGGCGGGCTCAATCTGTTGTTTGACCGCTACCAGTTGATTGTAGGCGAAGCGCGGTTTGGTGCGCGCGCGCCCATCATAACTCTTGCGCCAGATTGGAGCGGCGCTTTGCCGCCAAACACGCGCTTTGGCGTGATCAACAAAGCCGGCGTTGATCTTAGTCCACTGGATCCCACCAAAGATAAAGACCACCTGCGCTTGCTTGCCTATAATTGGCCAGATCAACCTGATAGAATTGAACGGTTAAAAAGCGCGGCGCCGCATCAAACAACCCAAGTAGAACAAGATGACGTCGCAGACTGGCTGCCCCGGCGGCTCACCTATCACCCCAAAGGCCACCTTCATTTGGTCTATAATACAGTAGCTTGGCAGTATTTTCCGGCTTCGGTTCAACTCTCATGCACCAAAGCACTCGAGCAAGCAGGCGCCAGAGCGACAACCAGTAGCCCGCTGGCCCACTTGGCGATGGAAGCCGACGAAAAGTCAGAAGGCGCAGCCATCACTTTGCAAATTTGGCTCAATGGCGAAAAATATAACCTTGGCCGGGTTGATTTTCATGGGCGCTGGATCAATTGGTCTAAAGACACCATACTGACCTAAGTCCCTCAGTTTGAAAGACAGACCAAGTTGAAAAAAGATCCCTCCGTAAATGTACTTGGCGGCGCGTTAACGCCTTGCTCCTATTCACCTATTAGCGGATTTTTCCGTGATGGGTTTTGCAATACATGCGCCGAAGATCAGGGAAGCCACACCGTCTGCGCGGTGATGACCGACGAATTTCTGGCCTATTCCAAATATGTGGGAAATGATCTTAGCACAGCGCGGCCCGAGTTTAATTTTACAGGCCTCAAGGCTGGTGACAGCTGGTGTCTGTGTGCGGCACGTTTTTTACAATCCCACGATGAAGGCTGCGCCCCAAAGGTCAACCTTAAAGCCACCCATTTACGCGCCACAGAAATTGTTCCGTTAAAAATTCTTGAGCAATATAAAGCCTAAAACACGCCCCGCCGCTATGCCATTTTAGATAAAAAATAATCGTGGTCTTGGGCGCAAAATTTAGCTATTCTTTGCAAACATTCCACAGAGCAGCAGAGCGAAATGGACAGTTTATTCTTTATCGCCTCCAAAGCATTTTGGTTTTTTGCACGACCAGAAAACCTACCACTTGTACTTTTTTTCCTTGGATTTCTTGCGCTTATACGTGGTCGCAAGCGTGGGGCGCTTTGGTTTAACGGGCTGGGATTGCTGCTTTATGGGGGTATTGCGCTTTTGCCTGTGGGGGATATATTTTTGCGCCCGCTGGAAACCCGCTTTGCGGCCAACCCCAAAATCACCGATCCTGCGGGGATCATTATCCTTGGCGGCGGCGAGGATGAAACCCAATCGGATTTTTCCCGCATGGCCAATGTCAACGCGGCCGGCGAGCGGTTTTTGCTTGGCATGGCTTTGGCCCGCCGCCACCCGCAATCAAAGGTGATATTTACCGGTGATACGCTCAGCCTGAAAGAGCATAGCCTTTCCAGCGCAGATGTGGCGCGGATGCTGTTCACCCAATCGGGTATTGCGCCTAACCGTATGATTTTTGAAAGTAAATCGCGCAATACGGCCGAGAATGCCGCGTTGACCGCCAAACTGGTTCAGGGCTTTGAAACCGGACCTTGGGTTCTTGTGACCTCGGCCTTTCACATGCCCCGCAGCGTGGCGGTATTTTGCCATGCAGGGTGGCGAAATATTGTGCCCTATCCCGTTGATTTTCGCTCTGGCCACTCGCTGGATCGGGTTAAATGGGACTTTGCCGGCCATATGGACGAGCTGAATATCGGGGTGCGCGAATGGATCGGGCTGGTTGCCTATCGGCTTTCCGGGCGTCTGGGACAGCTGCGTTCAACGGGGTGTTAAGCCTTCAAAAAACTGCAAAAAACCGCATCTGTATCACGTCGGTATCGCGGCAGTATCGCGGTGGTTCAAATATTCAGCCAAAATTAGGCCGCTCCGCAGTGAAAAAAGCTATGTTGCGCCCGGCCGGCCTTTTTGGAAGCGTAAAGCGCCTGATCCGATTGCTCTAGCATCACCTCGGGGCTGGCCTCGGATCTGCGATCAAAAACCACAATGCCAATGCTGCCCGATATGCGGCAGATGTTGTTTTGAAACGGCACCGGTTGCTCGAGCCGTTCGATAATGCGCTGGGACAGCTTGGCCAGACGCGTTGCGTTGATCACATTGTAAAACACCAGCGCAAACTCATCGCCGCCAAGGCGCACCACCGTATCCTCGGCGCGGGTTTCTTCGACCAAAATCCGCGCCGCAACCTGTAAAACATGATCCCCGGCTGCATGCCCATAGGTGTCATTGACCGCCTTGAAGTAATCAAGGTCAAGCTGCATCACGGTAAAGGGCACTTTTGCCTCACTTAGCCGCGCCAGAACCAAATTCAGCGTGCGGCGGTTTTTCAGCCCCGTCAGCGTATCGGTAAAGGCCTGTTCTTCGGCGGCATTTTTTGCGCCTTGCAAACGTTGGTTCAAAGTGCGCGATGCCTCCATCGCAGCGTTTTTTGCCTCCAGTAGATACAGCATTTCAATGGCCAAATCGGTGCCGGCAAAATCACTATGGGTTAGGCTATGGCGCTGAACCACATTTTGAATGGCAATGCCAAAAGAAAAATTCACCACTGCGCCCTGCCCGCTTGGCAAAAGCGCAAGAACCGCCTTAAGGTCTGTGTGCGGCGCAGCGCGCAACCGGAAGGTTAACTTTTGTCCGGCCAAGGCAAAAAGCACCTTCATTGAGGCCGCAGGATGAGGGCGGCGCAGCTCAAACAGCTCTAAAAGCCGGACCGGTAGGGCCGGCGTATCCCCAAGCAGTTTGGCAAGGGTGGGGCCAAGGTGCAAAATATGTCCGGTCTGCGAAAGCTGTGCATGGCAGGGGCATAGAATATCAAAGACCGACATCATCGCCTCCTGCTGCACCCGCCGCTGCCAAGGTAAATTGCAGCCCAGCGCTGAAACTGGCATCAAGCATTTTAATTTCGATCCGGCACATCCCCCGAAGAGGGTCGATAGGTTCAATCCAAACCTGCGCACCATAGTCATCGGCAAGCGCGCGCAAAATACCGATCATCACCGCTTCAAATCCTGGCCAGCCCTGGGCCAAAACCAGATGATACAGCGCACCGCTATGGCGTTCGATGCGCAGCGCCGGCAGAGCAAGGCCAGAAAGCGCTATTTCAGATCGCTCGTTTAACTCATCCAGCGAGATTAGAAACTCTTCATAGCTTTGCCCGCCAAAGCGCAGCAGACGGCGCAGGGTTTGGCCGTTTTTGTGCGAAACAAGGTATGTGCCCAGATCTTCTAGAACATCCACCTGCGGTCTTTTCAGAGCCGCAGCCAGAGCAGCGCATAGATCAAACGTCAGGCGGTCGGGATATTTCAGCATCAGCTCGAAACAGGGCTCGAACTCGGTGTTTTGCTGCACCACATCTTGCCAAAGCTGATCGCCGTAGCTGTCTATGGTGAAATTTTCAATTGCCTTATTGACCAAACCAAGCATCTGCGCCCTCCGCCTTAGCATCAGCCTGCGCGATCTGTGGTTAGCAAATTATGAAGCTTACAATTGATCGAAAATTAATCACAATTGAGGTGTTAGAAATCTGTTGGCGCGCCGCCTTCGGCTTTGCGACGGTCCACAAAATCGGCCAGTTCGTCGCGAATAGCCTCATCCATCGGCGGGGCTTCGAAATCTGCAAGGATTTTTTGATAAATCTCATGCGCACGCTCTGGGGTCCATACACCACCCGCGGCTTCCCAAGCTTCGTAGTTACGCCAGTCTGAAACAAAGGGCTGGTAAAATGCTGTGCTATAGCGATCCTGCGTGTGCTGAATTCCAAAAAAGTGGCCGTCATTGCCCACTGACTTTATGGCATCAAGCGCAATATCGTCTGCGGTGGTGGCAAAAGTCTGCGGCTCAAAATAGCGTTGGATTTGCTGCAATACTTCGCAATCCATAATGAATTTTTCCGGGCTTGCGATCAACCCGCCTTCCAGCCAGCCTGCCGAATGGTAGACAACATTGGTGCCTGATTGCACCGCAGCCCAAAGACTGTTTGAGGTTTCCCAAATGGATTGCCCGTCCGGTACATTGGCCGCGCAGACCCCGGATGATCGCATTGGCAAACCGTAAAACCGCGCCAGCTGTCCGGTCATCTGGGTGGCGCGCATATATTCGGGCGTACCGAACGCGGGCGCGCCAGATTTCATATCAACGTTTGAGGTAAATGTGCCAATGGCGCAAGCCGCGCCGGGGCGGATATATTGTGCGAGTGCCACGGCGCAAAGCGCCTCGGCGATGGATTGCGCCACTGCGCCGGCCATCGTCACCGGCGCCATGGCACCGGCCAGCGTAAAGGGCGTGACCACCAAACCTTGGTTACGCCGCGCAAGCCGCATCCAACCGTCCAGCATTGGAAAATCATGCTTAAGCGGCGATGTGGAATTTATATTGGTGTACATCTTTGGGCTGGCGTCGAATTCAGCATCGCTCCAACCGCCGGAAATGCGCACCATTTCAATGACATCCTCGACCCGCTCTTTGCCCAGTGAATAGGCATGGGGCACTTTATCGCTAAGAGTGAGCTTGTCATAAAGCACATCTAAATGCCGCGTGCTGGCATGCAGATCAACTGGTTCAACCGGGTAGCCGCCGACAAAATGAATGCAGTTGAAATACTGGCTGAGTTTGATCAGATTGGCACAGGTTTGCCGCGTTCCGGGAACTTTTGTGCCGGTTTTCACATCCCAATAGCTGGGCGGCGAAGACACCGCCCCAAACAGCATATAAGGCCCGCCAACGATCAATTCGCGGTCCGGATTGCGCGGCGTTAGTGTCCACTGGCTTGGGGCTTTGGCAACCATCTCCATGACAAAATCACGGCCCATACGCACGTTTTCCCCTGTCACGGTGCAGCCTGCCTGGCGCAAGATCTCGCAGGCTTCGGGGTTGAGAAATTCGATACCGATATCTTCAAGAATGCGCATCGCCCCGTCGTGGATTGCCGCGACGCCCGCCTCGTTCAGCGGCTCGGTTGGCCGATCGGGGTTGACCGGCAAACGCCATGGCATTTGCTCTATGGCTGCACTGCCCCGGCGCAGCGCGCCACCCGCGCGGCCCCCGCTTCGACGGCGTTTGGGCGTTGGTTCAGCCATCTTCGGCCTCCTTGTCGTTAAGCTGCCACTAGCAAACCACGCTGGGGCTGGAAATCCTGCCGGTTACCGACACAAACCGTCGCTTTCTTTCGGGTGACCGGGCAATTACCGCTAAGACAAATCCAAATAGGCAGGAATATGACTAATGTCGGGCAATATGAAATCAGCATAGGGCGCGAGCTCGCCGTGCGGGGCCAATCCGGTCAGCACCCCAATGGTGTGCATCCCGGCAGCGCGTCCGGCAATCAGGTCATGGGTGCTATCGCCCACCATCGCCACCTGATCCTGCGCCAGCCCCATCGCTTTGGCAAAGGCAAGAAGCGGCCCCGGCGCTGGCTTGGCGCCAAATCCGCTGTCAAAACCGGCAACAAAATCCAGCAGATCAAGCGCACCGACCGCGGCCAAATGCGCCCGCGCGCTGGCCTCGGTATCATTGGTCATCACCCCTACTTTTAAATCGTTGTCTTTAAGCAGCTGAAAAAACGGGATCAGCGGGGTGGCTTCGCTTACCGTTGCTGTCAGGCTGGATCGCATCAGGAAATCTTCAATCTGATCCACGTTTTGATCCGGCAGCACAGCGGCAACGCACTCGGCCACTTGACGGTTGGTACCGGCAATCACGATGCTATCGGGGTCAAATTCTTGGTGGGCTAGATCAAAGCCAACAGCATCCGCGATGGCATTCCGGCGCCCCGAATTCCCGTCTGAAAAATGTTCAATCATCCGCGCGGACCAGGTATTCCAGGTTTTTTGAAAATCAAACAAAGTGCCGTCTTTGTCGAACAATACCCCTTTGAATTTCATACTCTATCCTTGATCAGCTCCGCAGACTAGTTTTCGCAGGTACTGCACAAAATGCAAGTGTGATATCAGGTCCAGTTGAACACCCCGCCCCCGGGCAATGCTTGCCGCGCGGTCTGCATCGCTTCAGGCTCAAGCGCGCAGGCCTGACAGCAGGCCAAAACCCAGGCATCATCGAGCATTACAAAGTCGAGAACCGCGATCAAAAAATCAGAATCTTGCGCCCGCTTTTTGATATCGTCGGCACTGCTGCCGCTTGAACCCAAAAAAATTGGCAATATTTCTGCATCGCCGACTATCCAGCCAAGCACCTTTAAGGCATATGTTTCAGCGGCTTCTGGGCTCACATCAAATTCCTTTGCGAGGGGAAAGGTTTTATTAACTCAAATCAATAGAATTAAAGCTAACTTTGAACAAGTGCGCGAAAGTGTCAAAATATGTCTGGAAAGGTATTGCTGATCGATCCCATTGCGACCAACAGGATTTCGCTCGGTTCGATTTTACGCGCTGCGCATTATCAAATATCTGCTGTCTCGGGCCTGAGCGAGCCCGCGCCACTGCTCAATGAAACCGTCTTTGATGCCGTGGTGATCGCCTTGAATTTGCCGCTTGATCTGGTCAAACTAAAAGCCATTCCAGCCCTCAGCAATGTGCCGGCCATTGCCTGCCAACAAGCTTCCGATGATCCAACGCGGCTTGCCCTTTTGCATGCAGGGGCCAGTGAAATTCTAACAGCGCCTGTGTCACGCAAAATCCTTTTGACACGGCTGCGCAGCCTGCTGCGTGCCCGCAATGCCTCGGCCGAGTTGCAACTGCGCGAAGATACAAACCGCGCTTTGGGCTTTCATGAGGCTGCGCCTGCGTTTCAATCCAAAAGCACAGGTATCGTTGTGTGCAATGATCCACAATCCTGCCCCAGCTTTTTGGCAAAACTGCAATCTATCCAAAGCCTTTCATTTTCATTGCGATCGGATAAGCAATTGTTTGATCCCCCCCCAACGCAGCAAGGAAATTCTTGTTTCATCCTGTGTTTGACCGAAAAGACAGCCCGGCACGCGCTGAATAATTTAGTTGAAATGCGCGCGCATTCTGCCACCCGGCACGCAGCAGTGATTGTGGCGGCGCCTCACAGCTGCGCAGATGCGGCAATGGATGCGCTAGATTTGGGCGCCAATGATGTGCTCTTTGACAGTTACGGCACTGAAGAAATTTCATTTCGCATTGCCGCGCAAATTCAGCATAAAAAGACCAATGACCGGCTGCGCGCAACGCTTCAAGCGGGGCTGAATGCAGCAGTTACTGATTCGCTTACCGGGCTTTACAATCGGCGTTACGCTTTGACCTATCTTTCGCATTTGTTTGATAAATCGCTAAGATCAGGAACCGAATTATCTTTGATTATGGTGGATCTTGATCATTTCAAACGGGTTAATGACCACTACGGACATGCAGCCGGCGATGCCGTGCTTTGCGCGGTTGCAAAAACACTTAAGGGCGCGATCCGTGCCTCGGATCTTTTGGCGCGGCTGGGCGGCGAAGAATTTGTGGTCATATTACCCGACACCCCTGCAGATAAAGCGCAAGGGCTTGCCCAGCGGCTGTGCGGATTGATCCGCAATTTGCGCGTTGAGGCCGCGCCGAGGCAGATTACCGCCAGTATCGGGCTAAGCGCAATCGGCCCAGATCGGCCTAGCACCGGCTTGAATCCCCGCTTTGAGCATCTGCTACAAGAAGCCGACAAAGCGCTTTATGCCGCCAAATCTCGGGGCCGTGATCAAGTGTCATATTTCACCCCGCAAGCCGCCTAATCGGCCAAAAGCCTGCCTTCCGATATCACCTGGATCCGATATTCGCTTGATGCCCCGTTCAATTGACGATTTAAGACGTATCGCAGGGGAATGCACATCACGCATCTGATCAGGAGATAGCCAGATGACCTATCGCGAGATTTATCAAAGTTGGGAAGCCGACCCCGAGGCGTTTTGGATGAACGCCGCCGAGCAAATTGATTGGGATCGCGCACCCAGCTATGCCTTAGATGCGCGCAATGCCCCCCTATACGAATGGTACCCAGATGCGATGGTCAACACCTGCTATAATGCAGTTGATCGTCATGTGATTGCTGGCAAAGGCAATCAGGCTGCAATCATTTATGACAGTCCCATAACTGACAAAAAAGATACCATTAGCTATGCCGAATTGCGCGATAAAACCGCCCGCCTAGCAGGTGCGTTGCGCGCCAAGGGCGTCACCAAGGGTGATCGGGTGATCATTTATATGTCCATGGTGCCCGAAGCCATCGTGGCGATGCTGGCTTGCACACGCATTGGCGCCATTCATTCGGTGGTGTTTGGCGGTTTTGCTGCGCATGAGTTGGCCGTGCGGATTGATGACGCAAAACCCAAAGCCATTTTGGCCACATCCTGCGGCATCGAACCGGGGCGCGTGATTGCCTATAAACCGCTTATTGATGCCGCGATTGAACAATCCGAACATAGCCCAGAAACCGTCATTATTCTGCAGCGTGAACAGCAAACCGCCACATTGAGCCACAGCCGCGATTACGATTGGGATGCGGTGCAAGACGGCGTTGAGCCCGCCGAATGCGTTCCGGTCGAGGGCATGCATCCGGCCTATATCCTTTATACATCGGGCACCACGGGCGCGCCCAAGGGCGTAGTGCGCCCCACCGCAGGCCATCTGGTGGGGCTGCACTGGTCGATGAAAAATATCTATAACGTCGATCCCGGCGATGTGTTTTGGGCGGCCTCGGATGTGGGCTGGGTCGTCGGCCACAGCTATATTTGCTATGCGCCGCTGATCCATGGAAACACCACAATTGTATTCGAAGGCAAACCGGTGGGCACGCCTGATGCCGGCACATTTTGGCGCGTGATGTCCGAGCATAATGTGCGCAGTTTCTTTACCGCGCCCACCGCCTTTCGGGCGATCAAGCGCGAAGACCCCAAGGGCGAATTTAAAGCTAAATATGATCTCAGTGGATTGCAGGCGCTGTATCTGGCCGGCGAGCGCGCTGATCCTGACACGATTAAATGGGCGCAGGATTTACTGGGCGTTCCGGTGATTGACCACTGGTGGCAAACCGAAACCGGCTGGACCATTGCCGGCAATCCTTTGGGCATTGAAGCGCTGCCTATTAAAATCGGCAGCCCCTCGGTGGCTATGCCCGGCTATGAGGTGCATATCCTTGATGAAGCCGGCAACCGCCAACCGGAAAACACACTTGGGGCCATTGCGATTAAACTGCCGCTGCCGCCCGGAACCTTGCCAACACTTTGGAACGCTGACGCGCGGTATCGGTCATCGTATTTGACCACTTTTCCGGGCTATTACGAAACCGGGGATGCAGGCATTATCGACGAGGACGGCTATCTTTACATCATGGCGCGCACCGATGATGTGATTAATGTGGCCGGTCACCGCCTGTCGACCGGCGCAATGGAAGAGGTGCTGGCCAACCATCCCGATGTGGCCGAATGCGCCGTGATCGGGGTCAGTGATCAGCTCAAAGGCCAATTGCCACTGGGATTTTTATGCCTCAGCAACGGTGTCAATCGCCCGCATGCAGAAATTGTCGCCGAATGTGTGCAAATGATGCGCGATGTGATCGGGCCCGTGGCTGCCTTTAAACTGGCTGTGGTGATCAAACGCTTGCCAAAAACCCGCTCTGGTAAAATTCTGCGCGCGACAATGGTCAAAATTGCAGACAGCGAAGCATTTAAAATGCCGGCCACCATTGATGATCCTGATATTCTTGATGAAATCAAAGAGGCTCTACAAAGTTTAGGATATGCGAAAGATTAAGTCCGGAGGCCGGCTTTAAGCAAAGCCACGATCCAAGCCCCGGCACAAAGGCGCGATTTTTCTTGCCATATTTTCTCTGCGGTGTAGCGTTTAAGCTGTGGGGTTATTGGTATGACAAAAAGTTATTTATGGAAATTGGGTGTTGCCGGCATTGTTGAGGCAACACAGTCAGGTGCCCGATCAGCAACTGACATCGTTGAAGCGGCGATCGAAAGAATGGATCAGGTCAACCCGGCTTTGAATGCAGTGGTGATGGATTTATCCGATCAAGCGCGGCAGCGCGCGGCCGATCTTGACCGCGCCCGCGCCCGCGGCGCCGCTTTGGGGCCACTGCACGGGGTGCCTATCACGATCAAGGTCAATGTCGATCAGGCCGGATGGGCCACGACAAACGGCGTTACCGCACTGGAAAATCTTGTCGCGGCCAGTGACGCCCCAGTGGTGCGAAACCTGCAAAATGCAGGGGCGGTGGTAATCGGACGCACCAATACGCCCGAGTTTTCCTTTCGCGCTGAAACCGACAATCCGCTGCACGGGCGCACCCGCAACCCTTGGGGCGACCACATCTCGCCCGGAGGCTCGTCTGGCGGCGCGGGCGCTGCGGTGATGGCAGGCATTGGCGCTTTGGGCCATGGCAATGATATTGGCGGCTCGCTGCGCTTTCCAGCTGCGGCCAATGGCGCGGTCACCGTCAAGCCGGGACTTGGCCGCGTGCCGGCCTGGAACCCAAGCCAGTCCGCCGAGCGTGGTCTGCTGGCCCAGTCCATGTCGGTGCAAGGCGTGCTGGCGCGCAGCGCGCAAGATCTGGATTTGGCGATGCCAGCCTTGATTGCGCCCGATGTACGTGATCCGTTTCATGTACCGCTTGGCTACCGGGGCGCGACCGACCCGCCCAAGAGGGTCGCGCTGTGCAAAGACACCCCGGGCTTTACGACCCACCCAGAGGTTCTTGCCGCGCTTGAAGCCGCTGCAGATGCGCTCAGCAATGCCGGCTATGACGTTGAGCAAACCGCGCCGCCACTGTTGCAAGAAACTGCTATGGCTGGCTACCGCGCCCTTCTGGGCGAGGTTAAAGCCATGATGGGGCCGGATATCGAAACCTATGGCTCGGACACTCTGCAGCAGATTTTTGCTGAATATCACGAACAATTTTCTCCCTTTGAGGGCGTGGAGCTATTGAAAATGATGGCGCAGCGCAGCCATTATGCGCGCGAATGGGCGCTGTTTTTGCAAGAGTATCCTCTGGTGCTCTGCCCGTTTATGCCGCAGCCGTTTTTTACCCCCGGCCGGGATACCGAGGGCGCGGACGGGGTCCGCGAGGTGCTTGGCTCGGCGCTCTGGTCCTATTCGATGAATTATGTCGGCCTGCCGGCAGGCTGCCTGCCAACACGTCTGGCCCAATCAGAGCAGGGACCAAGGCCGATCAATGTGCAAATCATCGGACAAAGATGGCGCGAAGATAAAATCGTTGAGGCCATGATCGCAATCGAAGCGCGTTTGGGCACGCTTGCGCCAGAGCTTTGGGCGCAGATGGACGGGGCCTGATGACTAAGTTTTTAAACAAACTGCTCGCGGATTAGCCGTTCTTCCAATCCATGACCGGGATCAAACAATAACCGGTGTGCAATCTGGCTTTCAGAGCTGATATCAACCCGGGTCACGCGATCGAATGACCGGCTGTCCGCATCGGCCATCACCGGCCGCTTTTCCGGCTCAAGCACCTCAAAACTCACCATCGCCTGTTTGGGCAATAAGGCACCGCGCCAGCGCCTTGGCCGATAAGCGTTTAGCGCCGTGAGCGCCAGAACCTCTGCATCAATCGGTAAAATCGGTCCGTGGGACGAATAATTATAGGCCGTTGATCCAGCCGGGGTTGCCAGCAAAGCCCCATCGCAGACCAGCTCTTGCATCCGCACCCGCCCATCGACAGAAATCCGCAATTTGGCAGCTTGTGGGCCGGCGCGCAGCAGCGATACTTCGTTGATCGCCAATCCTGTATGTTCACTGCCATCCACGCAGAGCGCGCGCATTTGCAGCGGGTTAATCACGGCCTCTTCCGCCTTTTCCAACCGCTCGACCAGATCGTCTTCTTGATACGCATTCATCAAAAACCCAACGGTGCCACGGTTCATCCCATAAACGGGCGCCGCATGATCTTGGCTGGCATGCAGAGTTTGCAACATGAACCCGTCACCGCCCAAAGCCACGATCACATCGGCCTGATCCATGGGGCAATCCCCATAGCGGGCCTTCAGCGCAGCAACCCCGCGCTGCGCGGTATCCGCCCCACTGGCGGTAAAGGCAATTTTTTCGCGCGTTGCACCCATGTTTCCAATACTCCACATGCGTTTCCAAAAGAGCCGAGCGCCCTCATGAAACCACCTTAAATGCCGCGCCAATTAAGCGCAATGTCGCAATCTGCTCTTTTCGCGC
>CABXKH010000026.1 GCA_902512685.1 Paracoccaceae bacterium
CCTATAGATCACAGCCGCTTCGGAAAGCTGATCAAAAAAATTGTCAACTTTGCCCTCAAGTTCTTTTGTACGCTGGAAAAGTCTTACGTTAATTGCCACGGGTATATCGCTTTCTATTTCCCGGATTTAGTCCCTCTGTCAGCTTTTGATGGAAAGAAACTAAAGCCATATTTCACAAATATTTTTGTTACTAATCAAATAAATGCAAAAGGGGGCTTGCGTATATACCCAATTTTGACGAAAAAATAAGCCCACTTTAAAATTTAAGAAAAAAAACGTCAAACAGCGCATTATTGGCAACCTGAACCATCGACTGAAATGCCTCTGCAGCTATTTACCGCCATTATGAAGAATTTTTAAGACGAGTGATGCTCAATGGTATATTACATCCGAAAAATAATTGCCTTCACTACCGGCATCAGCGCACGCGGCAGAGCCCGAATTCGGAGTGAGTGAAATCATCTTCTCCTTTTGGCGCTACATCAGCTTGTGGGTTCAGGCAATCTGGCTCATAATACGGTTTATCAAGATCGCGCTTTGGCCCCCGTCACTCTTTGATAAATAAGGTATATGACACAGAGGACATCAAAGATAACAACCAGCCACTGGGGAGCATTTGTTGTCTCGGTCGAGGGGGAACGCATAGTCGATACCGCCCCCTTTGATGCGGATCCCGCGCCCTCCGAAATTGCCCACCATGTTCCAGCAGCGGTGCATCATGCGTCACGGATTGATCGGCCTTATTTACGAAAGGGTTGGTTGACAAAATCCAAAGACACATTGCGCGGCGAAGATGAATACGTCCCGTTACCTTGGGATGAAGCGCTTGACATCGCATCGCAAGAAATCAGACGGATCAAATCCGAACACGGCAATAGTTCAATCTTTGGAGGTTCTTATGGCTGGGCCAGCGCGGGGCGATTTCACCATGCACAAAGTCAGGTGCATCGGTTCCTGAACTGTATCGGTGGTTACGTCAGTTCCTATGCCAGCTATAGCACAGGTGCAGCTCAAGCGATCATCCCGCATGTTCTAGGACTGAATTTCCATAAGATGACATGGGGCGAAACCAACAGCTGGTCGCAGATCGAGGCACATACCGGCACGCTCGTTATGTTAGGCGGAATCAATCCGAAAAACGCCCAGGTAAGCATGGGCGGCACAACAGAGCACACAACCGCCGCCCAGTTCGAACGTTTTGCGGCACTTGGCAAGCGTATGGTATCCATAAGTCCACAGCGTGACGACAGCCCAGATCAGACCGACTGGATACCGATCGAACCGGGAACAGATGTCGCGCTTATGTTGGCGCTGGCTTATATTTTGGAAAAGGAAGATCTAGTTGATCGGAAATTCCTATCCAGTCATTGCGTCGGCTATGAACAATTTCTTTCGTACCTGCTCGGTCAGAGCGACAGTCAGGTAAAATCACCACAATGGGCTGCACCGATTTGCGGCATTTCACCGGATCAAATCACGGCCTTGGCCAAAACCATGGGGTCTGGGCGTACACTCATATGCCTGGCGTGGTCGCTACAGCGGGCGCGTCATGGCGAGCAACCTTATTGGATGGCCTGCGTCCTTGCGGCAATGTTGGGGCAGATCGGACTGCCTGGCGGTGGCATCGGGTTCGGCTATGGGGCCATCGGGAATGTCGGCAAATCAGCCCTGCGACTAAAGGGACCATTATTCGAGCAGGGAAAGAACCCTGTTGAAGATTTTATCCCCGTATCGCGCATCGCCGATATGTTGCTTAATCCAAACGGTGCATATGACTTCAATGGTCAGCGCCGAAGCTACCCTGATATACGTCTTGTCTACTGGTGTGGTGGAAATCCCTTTCACCATCATCAAGATCTGGGTCGTTTGTCACGGGCTTGGCAGAGACCTGAAACAATAATAATGCATGATCCGTGGTGGACAGCGACCGCGAAACGAGCGGATATTGTTTTCCCCGCAACTACGCAGTTCGAACGCGAGGACATTGGCTGGGCAAAGGGCGACCCTTATTTGTTTCATATGCCACAGATGATACCGCCAGTTGGACAGGCCCGCGACGATTACGAAATCTTAACTCAGTTGGCAGCGCGGCTAGGATGCGCCGAAACCTTTGCGCAAGGGAAGTCGGCCGAACAATGGATCGTTAAAGCATATGACCGTTTTGCGGAAAATGCAGGGCATGATGGAATAGAGATCCCAAGTTGGGAGGGTCTGAAATCCAGCAACTATGTGCGGCTACCGATCGATGTAGGTCAAGCGGATCAGGTTCCATTTGAGGCATTTCGCACAGACCCTTTAGCAAACCCCTTGGGCACACCTTCGGGCAAGATTGAGATATATTCGTCAACCATCGCAGGGTTTTCCTATGATGAGGTGCCGGGCCACCCTGTCTTTCATCCACCTCAAACACAATCGGAGTATCCTTTGAGGCTTTTGTCACCTCAGCCAGGCGACAAACTGCACAGCCAGTTTCAAGCCGCCATCGAAGAGAAGAAATCACACGCGGCCCTTGTGATCCATCCTGCTGATGCTGAAGACCGTGGAATACAGCAAGGAGATCCCGTCAAGGTTCAGAATAACAAAGGCTCTTGCGTTGCAACTGCAATGCTTAAAACCACGGTGAAGCCCGGTGTCGTTTCCCTGCCCACAGGTGGATGGTTTTCCCCATCAGCAGGCAGAGTGGATCTATCGGGCAATCCAAACATGCTGACCGACGATTGTGGAACATCTTTGCTCGGTCAAGGGGCGGCGGCCCACAATGTTGGTGTTCAAGTCATCAAAGCCTCAAATACACAGTAGATGTCGGTTTCAACGCATTGCTAAAAATTATTTTCAATCAGGCTTTATAACTTTGTTAAATTGAAATCTAATTAATTCCCAGAACAAAAAACCGACTAATGCCGTCGCATTTGAGACTGTCTAAATCATTAATTTAATTGATATATTATAAATGATTACAACAATTAAAAAAACCGAACCTAAGCCGCGGCGTGCTTATGCAATGGTCTTGATGCTCATTGGTTCTGTAGTGATCAGTTTTGGCGGCCTAGTTATTCGCAACATTCATACGGCGGATAATTGGCAAATAAATTTCTATCGTTCGCTTGCATTTGGCTCGGCAATACTCGTCGTTCTGGTTTTTCGTTATGGGAACAAAGTTCCACTAAAGCTTCGGGATATTGGAATGCACGGCGTCATCGCTGCTGCGTTACTTGCTTTTGCTGGAATTGCATTTTTACAGGCAATAACAAATACATCGGTTGCTGCTACGACTTTTACGCTTAGTTCATTGCCGTTCATAACTGCAGCCATGGCTTGGCTGTTTCTCGGTGAGCGTATTGGAAAATCTACGATCTTTACAATGCTCGCGGCTGCAAGTGGCATATCCTTGATGTTCATTCAGGGTTTGGGATCGGGATCATCTTATGGAAATTTGATGGCATTTCTCTGTGCGATTGGATTTTCTGGCTATACCATAGTGTTACGACGAAACCGCAGCACCGAGATGCTTCCCGCTTTGATTTTATCCAACTTGATAATTATGGGTATTGTTTTGATGTTGCGCTGGGATAATATTTCTATTCCTTGGAGTGACTTAATACTCTGCTTTGTTCTTGGTGGGCTTTTGTCAGCCACCGTAAACACATTATTTGTCATCGCTTCAAAGCACCTATTTGCGGCAGAATTAACACTTTTCATGCTTTTGGAATTTACGCTGGGGCCTATCTGGGTGTGGATTTTTGTCAACGAAGTACCAACGAACTGGACGTTAATAGGAGGAATAATCGTAATATTGGCGGTTCTTATTAAATCAGCTGCAGAGCTTTGGAAAGTTACCCCTCGTTCATCATAACTAGCCCACCCAAAAACCCTTGCATATTCCATCATGCAAGCAAGAAAAGAGCTACCCAAAAATTTTCTTCCCCTCTAAAAAGGTTGCCCTAATTTTGTAAAATTTACTTAAGGCGGGATGCCAACGGCGCGAAATAAATACAGGGAAGAAAACATCTAACTGCTTTGTGAAATTGAGGTTTATGTTTATGGCGGATGACAGGTATCTGTGCCTGCTACTTTGACCTAATTTGAGCTCACTTTTTAAAAAATTGAAAATCAATTTCCATCTTGAGAATGGGGTTTATTGCCTAAGTCAAAAAGTTCGAGTAATTGCCTTTTCGGTCTTGGCCCAGAACCCGTGAAATCGTCAAAGTTTGCCAAAGCGTCAACTTTCGTGCATTTTGACCGTCATGGAAGCATTAAACGCCACCCACAGCACTTTTCTGATCGCAATATCCTGTATTGTATCACTTGTTGCCTCTTTTACAGGTCTATCGCTGACCCGAGAACTTGCTTATAAGACCATGTTCGAGAAAAAAGTTTCAATTGCTCTGGCAGCCGTTGCCTTGGGCGGTGGCATCTGGGCGATGCATTTTGTTGCGATGTTGGGGCTGCAACTCCCGATCTTGTTCTATTATGATGCGGCAATCACTCTGATTTCGGCCCTTTCAGCAATTCTAATCGTTGGAGCCGCTTTAATCCTTCTACATTTTGCAGAACGTACGAATACAAAAATACTGTTGGCTGGATGCATCGTTGGTGTTGGTGTTCTTGTGATGCATTACATCGGCATGGCTGGGCTTGAACTTTGCCGGGCTGTCTATTCAGTGGTTGGCGTTGGAATCTCTTCCGTTTTTGCCGTTGGTCTTTGCGTTCTCGCGTTCTGGATTGCATATGGAAATCGCACCAATCGCAATATTTTACTTGGAACGATCTGTTTTGCCGTGGCGGTTTCTTCGGTTCATTTTCTTGCCATGGCTGGAACCAGTCTTGTTGCTGTTCCCAGTGCGGCTAAATTTGGCCCATCCATGAGCAATGAGACCTTGGCACTTGCTGTGGTTTTCTTCAGTTTCGTGATCTTCGGGGCCTGCTTATGGGTTAGCGTGACTTATCTAATTGGCACGGAACAAGATGTTTCTGCAACGAAAAATCCAAACTCAAAGCCGTCTTTGCAAGTTCCCTGCGAGCGCGACGGTGCAAAAGTTTTCATTGCGGCGCGCGACGTGCTTTTTGTGCGGGCAGATGGGCATTACACTCAGGTTTACACAGTAGATGAACGTCTTTTTTGTGTCTGGCCTGTGACAGAGGCGGCTAAACGTCTTACCGCGGTGGGGTTTTTGCAAACGCACCGCAGCTATCTGGTCAATCCCGATAGGGTTGCGCGCTTTGAGCGCAAGAAAGACAAAGGGAACTGCGTCTTTGATGGGGCGGATTTGCCACCGGCTCCGGTGAGCCGGTCGAAGCTAAAGGTAATACAAGATGCGCTGGCCACGCAGGTCAGCGCCACTGGTGCAAACTGAAGCGCATTTCGTGAAAAACCATGTTGTTTCATTAATTTTATAGTGCTGCGGCATTCGAGCCTGTGCAGTCTCTACCCCAAGCAAGACCAGACGCTTTAAGGGAGGAGAAAGCTGATGATTCCAGCCGCATTTGAATACTATCGACCCAAGGACATGACCGGTGTCTTATCGCTACTAGGAGAGCATGGGGACAACGCAAGAGTCATCGCGGGTGGGCACAGCCTGATTCCCATGATGAAACTGCGCATGGCCGATGTGCCTCATCTTATTGACCTACAAGGCGTGGGTGGCTTGGACGATATCGAGTTGAGTGCTAACAGCATTCGCATCGGGGCCATGGTTACGCAACACGACATTATCGACCACAACGGACTGGCCAGCGCCGCCCCCATTCTTCGCGAAGCAGCTCTTCAAATCGCTGATCCGCAGGTGCGCTATATGGGTACCGTGGGAGGTAATGTGGCAAATGGGGATCCCGGAAATGACATGCCGGGTTTGATGCAGTGCCTTGACGCGACATTCACGGTCGTGGGCCTTGATGGTGAACGCGACATCCCGGCGCGTCAGTTCTACGAAGCTGCTTATATGACAGCCCGCGAGGATGAAGAGGTTCTTACCAGTATAACAATGCTCATCCCCGCTGGCGGCTACGCCTATGAAAAGCAAAAACGCAAAATTGGCGATTATGCTACCGCTGCGGCAGCAGTTTTACTCACCAAGGAAGGTAATACCTGCAAATCCGCCTCCATCGCGATGACAAACCTTAGCGACATCCCGGTCTATTCAGAAGAAGCCGGTGCAGCGCTAGTAGGCAGTTCACTGGACGACACAGCAATCAAGGCGGCTGTGACCGCAGTGCTGGGTGATATTGATCCATCCGAGGATAACCGTGGGCCCGTAGCCTTCAAGAAACATCTGGCTGGCGTAATCCTGCGCCGCGCCATCGAGCGCGCTTGGTCGCGGGCGTAAAGGAATTCAAAATGTCAAAAAAACAACACTACAAAATCACTGTGAACGGCAAAGAAGAGGAATTTCTGGCCGAACCACGTGAGCTTTTGATCCATACGCTGCGCGAGCGGCTTAAGATCACTGGACCCCATATTGGGTGTGAGACGTCCCATTGTGGGGCCTGCACTGTCACGGTCAACGGAAAATCGGTGAAATCCTGTACGGTTTTTGTGGCTCAGGCCGATGGGACTGAGATTACCACGATCGAGGGGATCGGCAGCCCGGATGCTCTGCATCCGTTGCAAGAAGCGTTCAAAGAACATCATGGGCTCCAGTGCGGTTTTTGTACGCCAGGTATGATCATACGCGCATCAAAGCTGTTGGAGGAAATTCCCAATCCTTCTGAAGAAGAAATTCGTTTTGGCATGGCCGGAAATATCTGCCGCTGCACTGGCTACCAGAATATCGTGAAATCAATCCAAGCCGCTGCGGCGGAAATGAACAGTGCGAAGGAGGCCGCAGAATGAAGGACGAAGTAGAAAGCCGCGAGGATCGCGTTGCTGGCCTGAAAGGTATGGGGTGCTCGCGCAAGCGGGTTGAGGACGCACGTTTCACCCAAGGCAAAGGCAACTATGTTGATGACCTTAAACTGGACGGAATGCTGTTTGGCGATTTCGTCCGCTCGCCTTATGCACATGCTCGGATCGTCAACATCGATACCGAAGCCGCGTTGAAGGTGCCCGGTGTATTGGCCGTACTGACGGCCAAGGATCTGGAGCCTTTGGGCCTGCATTGGATGCCCACACTGGCAGGTGACAAGCAGATGGTTCTGGCGGATGGCAAGGTGCTGTTTCAAGGCCAAGAAGTCGCGTATGTTGTGGTCCAAGATCGCTATGCCGCTGCCGATGGGATCGAAGCTGTCGAGGTCGATTATGAAGAGCTTCCGGTCCTTGTTAACCCGTTCGAGGCGTTGAAATCCGATGTGGTTCTGCGTGAGGATTTGCTGGCCGAGGATGGCTCGATACCCGATGGCGCCCATGGGCCTCGAAAGCACCACAATCACATTTTCACTTGGGAAGCCGGTGATAAGGACCCGACGCTTGAGGTTATTGACAACGCAGATGTCGTGGCTGAAGAAACTATGTACTACCACCGCACTCACCCATGTCCACTGGAAACCTGTGGATGCGTGGCTTCGATGGATAAGGTCAACGGCAAGCTGACCCTTTGGGGCACGTTCCAAGCACCCCATGCTATTCGCACAGTGGTGTCACTGATCTCGGGTATTGAAGAGCATAATATCCGTGTGATCTCCCCTGATATTGGCGGTGGGTTCGGCAACAAGGTGGGCGCTTATCCGGGATATGTCTGCTCGGTTGTCGCATCCATTGTAACGGGCAAGCCCGTGAAGTGGATCGAGGATCGGATGGATAACCTTATGACCACGGCCTTTGCGCGGGACTACCACATGACGGGTCGGATCGCGGCCACTAAGGAAGGTAAGATCACCGGCGTGCATTGCAGTGTAACCGCCGATCATGGTGGGTTTGATGCCTGTGCAGACCCAACAAAATTTCCCGCCGGGTTCATGAATATCTGCACCGGATCGTATGACATACCGACCGCTTATCTAGAAGTCGACGGGGTCTACACGAACAAAGCCCCGGGCGGAGTTAGCTATCGCTGTTCCTTCCGCGTGACAGAAGCGGTGTATTTCATCGAACGCATGATCGAAGTTCTGGCGATTAAATTGAACATGGATGCGGCGGAGTTGCGCCGGATCAACTTCATCAAAAAGGAGCAGTTTCCTTATCAAGCGGCGCTGGGTTGGGAATACGACTCGGGCGATTATCACACCGCTTGGGACAAGGCATTGAAGGCGGTGGATTACGACGGGTTGCGGGCCGAGCAAGCGCAGCGGGTTGAAGATTTCAAAGCTGGCAAGACGCGCAAGCTAATGGGCATTGGGCTGACCTTTTTTACCGAGATCGTCGGCGCGGGGCCCGTGAAGAACTGCGACATTCTTGGGCTTGGCATGTTCGACAGTTGTGAAATTCGCATACATCCAACCGGGTCTGCGATTGCACGCTTGGGGACGATTTCACAAGGACAAGGACACGCAACAACCTTCGCGCAGATCCTTGCATCTGAGATTGGGTTGCCAGCGGATAGCATCACCATCGAAGAAGGTGATACCGACACCGCGCCTTATGGGCTAGGGACCTATGGGTCTCGCTCGACACCAGTAGCGGGCGCTGCAACAGCCATGGCAGGCCGCAAAATCCGCGCTAAGGCACAGATGATCGCTGCTTATCTCTTGGAAGTCCATGACGATGACGTAGAGTTTGACGTCGATCGTTTCGCAGTCAAAGGCGCACCTGAGAAGTTCAAAACAATGAATGAAATCGCCTTTGCCGCATATAACCAGGCAATTCCGGGCATCGAGCCGGGGCTAGAGGCAGTCAGCTACTATGACCCGCCGAACATGACCTATCCCTTTGGAGCATATGTCTGTGTCATGGACATCGACGTGGATACGGGTGTGCCAGTCATCCGCCGCTTTTATGCGCTGGATGATTGCGGCACGCGGATCAACCCCATGATCATAGAAGGTCAGGTGCATGGCGGTTTGACCGAAGCGCTTGCCGTTGCCTTGGGGCAAGAGATTGCCTATGACGATATGGGGAATGTGAAGACGGGCACGCTGATGGACTTCTTTTTGCCTACGGCATGGGAGGTTCCAAACTACGAGACCGACCACACCGTCACGCCGTCTCCGCATCATCCGATTGGTGCGAAGGGTGTGGGCGAAAGCCCTCATGTGGGCGGCGTGCCCTGTTTCTCTAATGCAGTTCAGGATGCGTTCCGGCCGTTTGGAAACACTCATACCAATATGCCCCATGACCATTGGCGGATCTGGAAGACCGCAAATGAACTGGGCCTGCACGGCTAACCCCAAAGTAGCGTGGGCAACATTTGCCCACGCTACGGAGAAACCCATGATCTGGACTGACTTACAAACCGCGCTCAGTAGAGAGGGGTATGTAGCCTCTGACGATCTCGCTGTTGCACTGCAACTGGCGTTAGCGCTGGAACGCCCATTGTTGCTGGAAGGCGCGGCAGGCGTCGGCAAGACCGAGATCGCGCGGACACTTTCCGCTGTAAAGAATACCAAGTTGATCCGCCTTCAGTGCTATGAAGGGCTCGATGCGGCGCAGGCTATTTATGAATGGAACTACCAGCGACAACTTCTATCCATTCGCGCCGCTGCCGAAGACGGAGAGACTGGTGCCTCAGTTGAGGCCCGCATCTTCTCGCGCGATTTCTTGATGGAACGTCCCTTGCTCGCTGCGATCACGCAAGAGACCCCGCCGGTCCTTCTTATTGATGAAATCGACCGGGCAGATGAAGAATTCGAGGCTTATCTTTTGGAAGTCCTGTCGGATTTTCAGGTCTCTGTCCCAGAGCTGGGAACTATCATCGCGACCAGCAAGCCTATCGTAATCCTGACCTCAAACAGCACCCGAGATCTGTCCGACGCTCTGCGTCGTCGATGCCTATATAACTACGTTGAATATCCCGACCGTGCAACAGAACTGGCGATCCTTAAAGCCCGTTGCCCTGAAGTTGAGGCGCGGTTGGCCGAGCAAGTCGTGGGCTTTATTCAGAAACTGCGTGAGGAGGAATTAGAGAAAACTCCCGGCATCGCAGAAATGTTGGATTTTGCGGCTGCATTAATGGGCCTTGGCATTGCCGACCTTACCGAGAACCCGGCGGTGCTGCACTCCACCCTGACCACATTGCTTAAGACCCAAAGTGATCAGGCCCATATAACACCGGAGGTCGCTGGTCGCATCGCAGGCAAGGCCGCATGACCCGGGCAACCAAATTCGCAGCCCGTGATTCTGGTCCATCGGCCCGTGTGGCCGGATTTATCGC
The DNA here is from genome assembly GCA_902512685.1 of Paracoccaceae bacterium. GTDB lineage: Bacteria > Pseudomonadota > Alphaproteobacteria > Rhodobacterales > Rhodobacteraceae > CABZJG01. The sequence continues at coordinate 10,242 of CABXKH010000026.1, forward strand.
ACATCTGCGTGAAAATGGATTGCGCGTTGGCGTGGCCGAGGCGCATGTGGCCTTATCGGCACTTTCCGAAGTGAATGCTATTCGCGCTGACGAGGCCCGACGCGCACTCCGCGCAGTTTGCATTGGTTGCAAGGAAGAATCCGAGCGGTTTGACGATCTATTCAACAGCTACTGGATGGACATGGGGCGCGTGCGAAATAAGGTGGTACCGACGCCCTCTAACAGTTTCAGCGATGATGTACATTCTTCCCGAGATGCCCAAGGGCAGGATGTCGGCGCTTCTGGCGATGCCACTGCGCCGGACAGTGGCGGCGACCTAGCAAAAAGCGAAGGCACTGGCAAACTAATTGCTACCAAACAGCGAAACCTGAACCGCCGTGACCTACGCGACCTGGTCCGCCCGGAAGAGATTGCCGAGGCCGAAGAGGTCGCTCGAAGAATTGGCGCGAGCCTGCGCGAGCGTCGTTCACGCCGCCGGATTGCGGCGCGCAAAGGCGACCGTATCCATTTTCGTAAAACGATCCGCCGAAGTCTCGCTACTGGCGGCGAACCTTTACGCTTATTGCGCAAGGCGCGCCCGGATCGTAGCCGAAAGATCGTCGCGCTTTGCGATGTCTCTGGCTCTATGAGCGTCTATGCGCAGGTTTTTCTGGCGTTCCTTGCCGGTTTGATGCGTGCTGACAAAGACACAGACGCATACCTTTTCCACACGCGCCTCGTTCGTATCACAGAGGCTTTACGGGACAAAGATTCAATGCGCGCCATTGGGCGCATGTCACTCATGGCAGACGGCTTTGGCGGTGGCTCAAAGATCGGACCATCGCTCCAGCGATTTACGGATAGCTATGCGCGACGTTTTGTGAATGGTCGCTCAGTGGTGATGATCCTGTCAGATGGCTATGACACATCAGACCCTGCCCTAGTCGGAAATGCGCTTGAGAAACTGCGCAAACGGGGATGTAAGGTAATCTGGCTCAACCCGTTAAAAGGATGGTCAGATTACACACCAGTGGCGGCGGGGATGGCGGCTGCATTACCACATCTGGATATGTTCAAAGCTGCCAACACCTTAGGTGATCTTGCCGCATTGGAGACGGAGTTGGTGCGCCTATGACACCAGCTGAATTCTCCTCGGAAAAGATGGCTGAAGTCGCACAGCATTTGCGTGAGCGGCAGGAACCTTTTGCCTTTGCGACCATCGTGCGAACAGCAGGAGCGACGGCGGCAAAGCCGGGGGCAAAGGCATTGCTCAGCGCCGATGGGACAATCCTCCAAGGATGGCTTGGAGGTGGTTGCACGCGCGGCGCGGTCAAACGCGCAGCACTCCAGGCGTTCAAGGATGGGGCCCCACAACTTGTGTCGGTCACACCCGAAGACTTGCTTGCCAAAAAGGGGGTTACTGCTGGGGATCAGATGGACGGCACCATCTTTGCCCGCAACGGTTGCCCTTCGCGCGGCACAGTGGACATCTTTATCGAACCCTGCCTGCCCACAGCACAGCTTTTGGTGCTTGGCACATCGCCAGTGGCCCAAGCCATAAGAACGCTCGCGCCCCAATTTCATTGGTCGGTCACGTCAAGTCCTTCGGACCCGACATCGCATCAACAACAGTTTATCGTGGTGGCGACGCAGGGTCAGGGGGATTTCGACGCTTTGAAGTCCGCCATTGCATGCGACCCCTTTTACCTTGCCTTTGTTGGCAGTCGCCGCAAATACGCGACGTTGGCCGAAAAATTGGCGAATGCTGGGATTGAGCAATCACAAATAGGCCGTGTTCGAACTCCTGCGGGCCTCGATATCGGTGCCGTGACACCAGAAGAAATCGCTCTGTCCATTCTCGCGCAACTCGTCCAAGAGTCGCGCGCGGCGCTGAAGCAGAACAATGACTGATGTAGCGGTAATCATCTTGGCCGCTGGTCTCTCGCGACGTATGTACAAGCAAAACAAGCTTTTACTTCCCGTTGGTAACATCCCGATGATCCGCCACATGGTGCTGACATACCAGTCAGTCACCACTCTTCCGGTGCTGGTTGTCACCGGACATGACCACAAGGCCGTCGCGGCCGCACTTGAGGGCACAGGATCGAAAACCGTGTTCAATGCTTCATTTGCGGAAGGGCAACAAACATCAGTTATCTGCGGCCTAGGCGCCATTCAGGACGCATCGTTGATCTTGATTGGCTTGGGGGATCAACCGTTACTTAAAGCTGAAGATCTTCTGCATCTGTTGGCAACCCATGCAGCGGCTGATCCCAAGCGGATTTCCATCCCCGTTCGTGACCAAGCCCGGGGCAATCCAATTGTGGTTCCGGGCGCGTTCCGAAAGCGCCTGTTGGCAGACCAAAGCACACCAGGTTGCAGGGCATTTACCCGCGCTTACCCCGAGCATGTCCAATTCCATGAGCTAACCGCCCCTGGATTTTACGCCGATGTGGATACGCCAGATGCATATGCCGCCTTGACCAACCAATTTTTGGAGGAAACGCCGTGACAACCCTATGTATCTTTTTCGCCCGACTGCGTTGCAAACTGGCGCTCACTCCAGAACAAGCCAAGCACTTGGCCGCGATGAAATTCCCCTGTTGTTAAGAAAGAGAGATAATGGAACTCGTAGACGAAATCATCATCAATGCACCTAAACACCAAGTCTATGCGGCACTAAACAACCCTGAAGTGCTACAGCAGTGCATTCCAGGTTGTGAAGAGCTGATCAAACATTCTGAGACTGAATTAGAGGCCAAAGTCGTCTTGAAGATTGGCCCGGTCAAAGCCCGTTTCAGCGGGGATGTTCAACTGGACACTGCGGGTGCGCCTGACGCGTTCTCGCTCACTGGGCAAGGCAATGGCGGGGCCGCAGGACATGCAAAAGGCGGTGCAGATGTGACACTATCAGCCGATGGTGAGACAACCATACTGCGCTACGAAGCTAAGGTTGACATAGGAGGCAAGCTTGCCCAATTAGGCGGTCGATTAATCCAAAGCACCGCGAAAAAACTGGCGGCAAAGTTTTTCAAGTCGTTCGCAGACATGGTCAATCAAGACGTCTCTGCCTAACAACTTGATCTACGCAGAATATCTACCACTCATCGCGTCATGAAGTCCTGAAAATGCAATAATCTGTTTCAGAAACTGCATTGCTAGATTGGTAGGTAATTTGGGGGCTGGACAACTTGTTCTTCGCCCCTGAACCAGCACCCTTGTTTTTGTATTACTTCCTTAATGAGGTATGCCACGGGCATCAAAGGGGTACAGCGAAGAGGTCATCTGCGTCTTCTTCATGAAATTGTGGTCGGGGGTATGGATGTTATGAGTGCCTGCTTACCCTCAATCTTAATAAGTTCCTTTTTCTCTTTTAACAGCTTTTCCGGTATGGCGCGCGCAGCCTGCACTACTAAATCGGTTGATTAAGACCCGTTGAGCTTTGGAGTCCCTGGTTTGTTTATCTACTCAATATTGCATTCTGTTTTGAAATCACTGAGATTCTATTTTATTATCTCTGCATGATATTTGACAGGTGAAAACCGCATTGATTGGTAATTAAAGGTGGATAGTTGGCTCAATACCACTCTATTTCATGCCACTTGAAGAACTGAATTGGAATGCATTAAATATGAACCCCTGAAAAATTACTAAAAACTAATGGTAAAATTAATTACCTATAAAAACCATTGTTGTAACTGAATATTACCTAGTAATCGTTGCTTAAATTCATAATCCGACAAAAATTATAGTAAATAGAGAATATTGTTAAAATATGATGATTTCAGAAGAGTTATTTAAAATTTTCAACATTAAAGTGCCGTCTCATGGCTTAATCAAATTCGTTCACGGATGTCCTGTTGTAGATTTAACTAAAGCGCCAAGCATCTCGGTAAAAACATCCGGGAAGTGCGTTGATCACAATCTAATAAAAATCAAAAATCGAAACTATCCTTCTTCGCTGAACGTTAGCGTGGATGATATAGATCCGAGGCATTATCAAGCGCCTTTCTATTTTAGAAAAAGCGCATATGAACAACTGCTTCATGAGGCACGCGTTATATCCATAATGAAACGGTTCTATTATCAAATGAAATCTGTTGTATCAAATTTTCGCGAACGAAGGGTTCTTGCGCCAGCAACTGCCATGACCCCACTTGATAACCAAAGCGGAAATTTGGCCCTGTAAATTTACTTTTTTGAGGAGACCTATATGTGCCAACTTTTTACCAACTCTGATAGGAGTGTATGGAAAAGCAAGTCGCGCTCAATTCGAGTGGACGGCGTAGTTACCTCAGTTCGCCTCGAAACCTTTTTCTGGGAAACCTTGGAAGAGATTGGCCATCGTGATAACTTGTCAGTTGGTCGGTTGATAACCAAACTATATAAAGAGGCGCGCGATGCAGAGCATGATTTAACCAACTTCACATCCTATCTGCGTGTGTGTTGTGGGCGTTATCTATCTCTCTCTGCCGATCGGGCAATCAGTCGTAGCGATAAAACGCATATTTCTTCGCTGCCATCAATGGATATATTGTCGGCGGAAAAAAAGCGCCGTCAGGACAGGGCTCGAACTTACAATGAACGGCTCTCCCACTTGATCTCAGAACCTAATGGAGCTGATAATAACGGTGATTTACTTTTGTCAGACAATAATAACAATTAAGTGACGCCATTAGGCAAAAGTACATCTTATATCATATCCGAATTATGCAAATTAGTAATTCCGTTGTGCAATAATGTTTAGTTTGCAATTTGGCAGTCGGTTGACGGAGTATAAGTCCTATTTTCAAAAAGTTTGATCATATGCTGCTCTGCATGAAATGTAAGTTTATATAATTTAACTCTCTTATCATTTTTTGAAGCTGACTTGGTGAAAAAATTTTCCTCGAGACCCGCTGCCAAAGCATTTTGAATTGAAGAACGACTTGAAATTTTTCGATCCAGATCTGCGCATAAATACTCAAATGAAATGCCCTCAGGTTCCTTAGAAGCAATTGCTAAAGTAATTAAATAATGCAGTCTACTTTGATACATAAACTTAACATCTGGATCATCACAATAGCCCATTGAAGACCTATAGAGTTTTTGAATTTCGGCTTTAACTTCTGTCTTTAACATTTTCATTTATCAGTCTTCCAGTTGTTTATTCACAGAGCAAAAGACGCTCGTCATATTAAAAATACAAAGTAAATTTGAATGTAAATATGAACCAAATTTACATCAATTTTAAAGTAAACTTACAGGGTCGAGGTACGGTTTCTCACTCTGGCAAAAGGAAAATGGTTACCGGGAAACTGGATATCTTGAGTGTGATCTAGAAAAAATTCTTATTGTGAATAACACTGAAGCAATAATTGACTATGCTACTAAGCAAATTGAGGCTGCAGAAAAAGATGCGGAAAAGGAAGTTGAGCAGATAACGCAGGAGCCGGCTGCACAACGATGTGAGGTTCCAAATAAATACTCTAGTTTCCAACCGCTCATTGAAGCAGAAGTTACTGATAAAACGGTTTACGAATTTGTGGAAGTGGTCAGGCGTTATCTGGACAGACGTGAGCTGAAGCAGCTTCAGCGCACACTCAAGACCCATCCAAGTAAAAGCTACTACGGCTCTACTATTGATGGTCTTTGGGGAAAGGGAACAAGAGGCGGTATATTAGCGTGGATCGAGGATGAAAACCCAAAATATAATTCAGATTTTGTCATCACAAAAGCAGACACTGCCTGTCTTATAAGGGATATTTCCATTGCTATTGATAAGAGTGAGAAAGCACAAAAAGCTGCAGAGCTAGCCGCGGCTGAAGAGGTCCAGAAAAAAGAGCAAAAGCCGAGCATTACCCAGCCGACTATAAAAACTAAGACAAAAGATGTGGTTGAAATTGCTGGGCTGCCACCTTTTGCGTTTGATAGGTTCGCCCGCAGAAGTGAAATGCTGAAAAGAATGGCCGAACTAAATAACTTTTCAGATACACAAAACATGCTGGTCTACATCATGGCAAGAGCTGATCCAAAATTCTTGAACGAAAATAGAATTCAAAAGGGTTCAGCAGATGCAATTAAAGAGCTTTCAAGGGCACTGTTGAAAATTGCAGCTCAACAAAAAGAGAAATATTTTAGCCCGAAGGACAAAGGCGACCATGACCATGAAGAAGAAGACTGGAGAACTGCTCCCGGATGTGTTGTGGATTGTTTGTGATCAGCGCCACTTGATAGGCAATAACGGTAGTAAAGATTCCACGGATATGGCGAAGCGCATCGAACGCAGCGGCAAAACCAATCCTTAAGGCCCTAAGAAAATAGTAAAAGCAACACCAGTTCGTTGAACCAAGGGCGTAGCGCCATTGGCCAAGTGTCCATAAACAATTTAGCTGTGACCGGTGACCCAATCGTGAAAAGTACAGGAACATAAAAATGATAGCACTCAGGCCACTCAACTGCTATGCACAAAATTGTAAGAGTAAATGACTCGTAATCAGTAGATCCACAGTTCTAGTCGGCGTGGGCAAAAAACCAGCGCAGGCCTAAGATGTACGATATTTCTATGGAAAAAAATACGATTGAAAACCCAGTTGCTGCTCGGAGCTGGGTCAAAATCTTAGCACAGTACCGGGAACCCGACACTGTGCGCAGTACTTTTGAAATTATAGTTACTCTTGTTCCCTTCTTAGCGCTTTGGACCCTTGCATGGTGGCTACTTTCAGTGAGCTATTTGCTGGCTTTGCCTATTGCTATCGCAAACGGATTTTTCCTCGTCAGAATATTTATCATTCAACATGATTGTAGCCATGGTGGATTATTTAAGAACCGCAAGGTTTGCGATTGGGTGGGGCGCATATTCGGTGTCCTGACACTCACACCTTACGATGTTTGGCAGCGCACACATTTGATGCACCACTCAGCGTCAGGAAATCTAGATCAGCGCGGTATTGGTGATGTCTATACCATGACTGTTGATGAGTATTTCGCTAAACCCTTCTTTGGCAGATTGCGTTATCGTCTTGTGCGAAATCCTATTATTCTTTTTGGACTGGGACCCATATATTTGTTTGGTCTTCAAAATCGCCTCCCACTTGGGCTCATGAATTCTGGCAAGAAATATTGGCTTAGTGCGATGGGTACAAATGCCATGATCCTTGCTTGTTTAAGCCTCATATATATTTTTGGAGGCAGTGAACCAATCCTATGGATTTTCTTGCCAACGATGTATGTGGCCGCAATTCTTGGCGTTTGGTTGTTTTATATACAGCACCAATTTGAGAACACACAATGGGATACCCAAGGCGATTGGCAAGTGCATGATGCCGCACTGCACGGCAGTTCGCACTATGATTTGCCTGTAGTTTTAATGTGGCTGACTGGTAATATCGGTATTCACCACGTACATCACTTGTACAGCCGTATCCCATTTTACCGATTGACCGAAGTGTTGCGCGACCACCCTGATTTAACCAGTAAAGACCAGACTCTGACTATCCGGGATAGCTTTCATTCGGTTAATCTGCATCTTTGGGACCCAAAATGCCGAAAGTTGGTAACATTTTCCAACAGTAGATCAACTGATTTAGCACTGTAAAATATAATGTTATCGGAGGCTTAATCTGACGCTTATGATCTTTTTTCATGTTCTCACTTAAATGGCTTAAATGAACCAGAAATCATATCTTGCTTAAACCCCTAAATCTTTCCGGTAGGCGCTGACGTCAGACAAGATGAGCAAAAATCTTCGATCGATCTGCGAAGACGACCCAAGAACTGCTTGGAGAAGCTATCTTATTCACATAGATTTTAATGGAAATTTAATTTGGCAGCGAGCCAGCTCTTTTAGACATGAGGACGACGAAGATAATGTTCCGTCTACTGCATCTGAATGGGTGTTCACCACCAAAAGCGGCAATCTCGCTTCGGTAGTAGATTTAAGCTTTGGTATAGGAATAGAAGTGATAAAGTAAATTTTTAGGTAACATTAATGGATTTTAAATTTTCGGCGCCAAAGGTCGAGAATCAAATCCCTTTATAAACCGAGTCACTGGGTATTTTTTTGCAATTCATTTACTTTTCTGTCAGTTTCTTGTCATCACCAACCTGCGGCTGGTATTTTAACTCGTACAGTGTTTTTGACAGGATGAAACATGCTTTCAAACTCCCGCCACTCCGGCTATTTTCTCTATCACTCGATCGGCATGTATCCTGGTAAAGAAGAAGAACTTTCCAGCGCTATGGCCGAGTTTGCCGAAGTCTGGTCTGCCCCCAATGACAAACAATGGGGATATGTCCTGCTTAAGCGGCAAGATTTCATCGACTACTGGCGGCGTATCATCAACGTACCCAAGGGTTCGGCAACCATGTGCGACAGCGTGACCGACGGCCTTTATAAAATGATGCGCTCCTTGCCCGAAGGGATGCTTAAGGGAAAACGTGTGCTTGTTTCTGCCGACTGCTTTCCCTCGGTACATTTCCTGTTGGCAGGTCTCGCGCCGAAAATGGGTTTCACCCTAGATACGGTACCCTTGTCTGAAAACAAATCATGGGTCGAGGCCGAGGACTTCGCATCTCATTGGGACCACAACGTCGGGCTTGCTTTGCTGACATGGGTCACATCCACCGCATCCGCCCGTATTGATCTCGCGCCACTTGTTGCGCATGGCCGCGAAATGGGCAGTATAATCGGCGTCGACATCACACAGGCGGCAGGTCTGATCTCGTTCGATGCAACTAACCCAAAAGTGGACTTTGTCCTTTCGACCAGCCTCAAATGGATGTGCGGCACGCCAGGTGCCGGAATTCTTCACGTTGATAAATCCTTGGTGCTTGATCTTAAACCCGAGGGGCGCGGCTGGTTTTCCCAGAACAACCCTTTTTCATGGGATTTTGACAAGTTTGAATACGCCCCTGATATTCGCCGCTTTGATGGTGGCACGCCCGGCTCTATCGCTGCATTGGCCTCGCTACCTGCCCTGAAATGGCATTCAGAACAGAACCATGCCGACCTAGCTGCCTGGAACCGAAAACTGGTCGATCGTATCATATCGCGCGCAGACCGGTTGAACCTGCCACTGCACTCTCCCCGAGATACGAACCAGCGCGGCGGCTCTGTCATGCTGCGTTTGCCCGACAAACCAGAGGCTGCTGCTGTCGTTGGCGCTTTGGGGGTCGAGGGTTACTCCGTCGATTTTCGCGGTCCGCTGATGCGCCTATCACCCGGGCAGGTCACCGAAGAAAACACCATCGACACTGTTTTCGACATCACTGAAGAGGTCATGAAGCGGCGCAGTCGCCGGTTTGCAGGCCGTGGCGACCAACCAATAATCTCCAAAACGGATAGGGAGACCAAAATGAACCCCGCAAATGTCTTGCAAACTCTTGGCGCAATGTTGTTGTCTGGTGAGGTAAAGATAGTCGATTGCACCGCCATCCTTGGTCCGGACACCCCGATCCTGCACCTGCCAGAAGATTTCGCCACGAACACGCCAAAAGTTGAAATCCACAAGATCAGCGAATACGATGCTGACGGTCCTTTCTTTGCCTGGAACTGGCTGAAACTTGGCGAACATTCGGGCACTCACTTCGATGCGCCGCACCATTGGATTTCTGGCAAGGATTTCGAGGACGGCTATACCGACACAATGGATATGCAACGCATAATTGCACCGGCGAACGTGATCGATTGCTCAGCGGAAACCATAGAAAATCCCGACTTTTTGCTGACCCCAGAAGACGTCAAAGCTTGGGAGGCACAACATGGCGAAATTAACCCCGGCGAATGGGTCCTCATGCGCACTGACTGGGACAAGCGTTCGCACGATGAGGCGTTGTTCTTGAACGACGATCCTGACCCACACGAGGATGGATCTCACAGCCCCGGACCCTCCACTGACTGTATTGACTACCTCTTGTCTAAAGGCATCGTTGGCTGGGGCAGCCAATGCATCGGCACTGACGCGGGTATGGCCGGCAAATTCAGCCCGCCTTACCCTGCGCACAACTATCTGCATCGCGACAATTGCTTTGGTTTGGCCAGTCTGGTCAATCTCGACCAACTGCCGCCAAAGGGCGCAATTTTAATGGCTGCACCGTTGAAAATCAAAAACGGCACCGGATCACCCATCCGCGCTTTGGCACTCGTGCCGCAAAGCTAGATTCAGCCAAGAATATATATTGCAGCCAATTGAAAAGCTTGTGGTTCACTTGGATGAGGGAGTCCAAGCAAAAATTATATACTGCTCTTTAGTGATTTTTCGCAGTCAGGAACCGCATGCAAAGAGCTTGATGCATAAATCTAAAAATCCTAAATCCAAGCCTTTTATCAATCAGATCAAGATCACCAATTTCGTCTTATTTAGATTTTCTAAGTAGTGTTGACGCTCTTTTTTAAAAATAAAATATATTTTAAACATGTTTATCAGCAATTATTTGCCCGCTAAATTTTCTGTTTCCTCACGAAACCGCTTTGTCCTGTGTTGCCAACCAAAGCAGAAAATCTCTGACGGTACCTTCGTAATCTTCTCCAGCCAGTGGCCCCGAAGTCGCATAACGTGAGCTGAGGGACTTCTGCATCAACTCCAGTTTCTCTCTGTCTTCACGGTTTACATTTTTCCAAAGATTGATACGAGAGTGGATCGCTTCATCATCAAGGTCATTGCCATAAACAGAAATCGTCCAGCGCACATCAACGCGTTCGGCAGAGCGCGGCAAAAGACTGAACGAGACAAGAAGCGACGGCGCTATACTGGCCACTTGGCAAGGATATACTGCAAATAGATATGATCCATGTCGGTCGCTGTCCTTCAACCTATCTGATCCTCTTCCCCGTGGCGGGATGTGATCGGGGTAATGTGCCGTATAACTCGTGAACCCTGACGCAGATGGCCCTTTTTTGCTAAGCTCTGTTGGAGTATAACCGTGCAAGGTTTTGGGATGCACAACAGAAAGATGATATCCTTCCATGAAGTTTTCAACCAAACACTTCCAGTTAGTGTTCCAAACTTCATCGGCCGCATGCACTAACCTGTAAGCAGCAGGATCATATGGCCACAGTTTATCGGATAGCGCTGCAAGGTCAATTTCAATATCAGGCGGCCTATCTGCCAATGAAACATAGATAAACCCGAATTTCTCAATGCAATGAAAGCCTGGTAGCGCGCAGCTCTTTGGGTCAAATCCTGCGTTTTCCATTCTAGGTGCACGTTGCAGCTCGCCGCTAATCTGGTAGGACCAGGCATGATACGAGCACACAAAAAGCTTCGTGTTGCCTCTACCTTTCGCAAGCGGCATACCCCGATGTCTGCAAAGGTTAGAGAGCGCTTTGAAACCATCCTTAGTATTCACAACGATGATTGGCTCATCCAAAAGTGTGACAGTAAGGTAATCACCCTTGTCCGGCAACTCGTCAGAGCGCCCGATACAATGCCATCTCTGTCTCAGGACGGTCTCTTTTTCATGAGAAAAATAAGCGTCATTCACGTAGTGCTGGCCAAGCAAACCTCTTGGCGCTTCGGGGGGGCAAATTGCAATATCCGCCAGTGATTTTCTTAAAAACCCTAGTTTTGAATTTGCTGCCGGATTTGTCTCATAATGACGCCCATCAGTCATTGTTTTTCACCCGACTATTCAGATAAAGCGCAAAATCATAATTCGGCCTTTCAAGATGTGACAGATGTCCAGGTTTGGCAGTTTCAGAGCACAAACCACGATAGACTTTTTCCGTACAGCCGCGATCCTCGACATTCACCTTATCGAGTAAGGTCTTGAGTTGACGGAAATTGTCCTGTGCATCCTCATCATCCATATAATCGGCCGACATCCCACCACCAAAGCCTATTTGCACCTGCCCAACTCCTTTGGGATGCAACGAGAGATACCAAAAATATCCGGGAGTTAATGTGATAAGAAGGCTTGGGTAAATCGCCAGAAGATATGTCATCCGACGACGTTCACCCTTCAACACCGTGTTGTTTGGATGGGCCAGTGCAATGCGCAAAGTGTCGTCTTTGAGAATGGTATGATAATTAAATGCTGCCTCTCCAGGCGGGCAGATCATTTCCTCAAGGCTTGAGAGCCCACCAATTGTCCCTGCATGGCAAACCGGAAGATGGTAACTTTCCATGAAATTTTCGGCCAAGATTTTCCAATTTGTATCCCAAATGTGGGTTTCATAAAAAGTTTCAATATAGCCCGACATATTATAGTCATTTATATGTGCCTCAACGCCTCTTAAATCATCGCAAACGGCATCGGCCTCAGGGTAGAGAGTGACAAATACCCAGCCAAGCCACTCTTCACACCGGATGGTAGGTAACGTGTACTCACTCTTACAAAAGGCCTCGTTCAAAGACATAGCAGGGGCACCGCGCAAGCTACCGTCCAGATTATAGGTCCAGGCATGATAGGGGCACACAATGGAAGACGTATTCCCACGCCCCTCCAGCAGTGTAGACATTCTATGGCGGCACACATTTGACATGGCGCGAATTATCCCGAAACGATCCCGCAAAACTAGGATTGGCTGCTCAGCAAGGTCGAGCGTCAAATAATCCCCTGGTTTTGGCAACGCAGACGCCCGCCCTACACAAAACCAGCCTTTTTTAAATATGTGATCTAATTCAGCCTTTAGAAAATGTTTTGAAGTATAGACCGAAGGCGGCATAGCTCGCGCTTTTTCAAATGGAACCGAAACATTTTCATTCAGTTCCTGTATCGCATCTTTCATAATGGCGCCCTCTCTGACTAAAAGGCCTTATTTTGGTCGCGCACCAAAATATGCATTTCACCAAGCTCTCGGTAAGAATACATATGAATATTACTCTAATTCCAAAGAACAAACCGCCCATTTGCGACGTCTTGACTCTTTGCATATTTCTTGGGTTAAAAAGTCGCTATTCGGCATATGAAATTGGGCGTCAGCTTTTCACCCAATCAAAAGTAAACTCGCGCTGCATAGGCCCGGGCAGGCAACAAATGCGACCGCATATTGCTGAAAGCTAATAGAGATCAGAGCATCACTTTTTGAATGAAGCGGTGACAGGCCTCCAATTGCGCCGTGGCGATTCCTTCATTTGGCTGATGTCCGTCTGCCTGCATGGACCCGGGACCACAAACCAGCGTTCGCAAGCCCAGATTGGAAAAAAATCCAGCCTCTGTTCCAAAGGAGACTTTGATTGGCTTGCGTGGATCAAGCGACCGGACCAGTTTTTCCCATATTGGGTCGTTGTAATTACCATCAAAGCCGGGATAGGAATTAACCTGTTCAATCTCGATGTTCTGGGGGGCAAAGTTTCGCAGCGCATCAATCATGTCGTTAGGGTTATCCGCTGAAAGATGCCTGATTTCAAATTCGATTTCCGCGCGCTCTGGCACCATGTTCAGTGCAACACCGCCTTGCATTTTCCCCGCGTGGAGCGTCGAATAGGGCATAGCGTATTCTAGGTCCTGCACTCCGGTACTGGCGTATGATTGCTGCAATTTTTGCAATGCGACAATAAAATCCGCTGCTACGTGAAGCGCATTTAAGAATTTTGGAGCCAGCGCGGAATGGCCAGTCGTGCCGTGGCACACTGCTCTATAGGCTGTCTTGCCTTTATGGCCAAGACAGATTTGCATTTCAGTCGGCTCTCCCACCACCACAAGGTTGGGTCGCCCCAGAGTGGGGATTACGTGATCAATCATATGAGGGATGCCCCGACAGCCAATTTCCTCATCCCAGGACAGAGAAACCATGAACGGTTTCTCAGGCGTGTGTGCTTTTAGTGCCTGCGCCTCGGCTAGCACACAGGCCAAAAACCCTTTCATATCCGTTGTGCCACGTCCGATCAGACGATCGCCGTCGTGCTGCAAAGTAAAGGGGTCACTGTTCCAGCACTGACCGCTCACCGGGACGACATCACTGTGCGCTGAGAAAAGCACTCCGCCGTCTTTTCCACCGAATTTGGCCAGAAGGCCAGCTTTAGAGCCACAGGGCGACAAGAAGCGGGTCACTGTAAAATCCGCATCTTGAAGAAATGCCTCGACCCAGTCAATCAGGTCAAGGTTCGGTTTGCCGGCTATGGTTCGAAACCCGACAAGTGTGGATAGTATATCAACCAACACCATTTTTAGGCCTCGTAAAAAGTTTATGGGACGTCAACATTTAACCTAGATCGCTTTCAACGCCATACACTTATCAGCGCCATCACCAGTCTTGTAATCATCAAAGATCAACATTTTACTCCTATTCGTCGCGGGGCACCCCGTAAGAGGGGGCCGCAATCGGGTTGAGCGCACGGGTCACATAGTCATCAGCCTGCCGCTTGTAGACTTCCCAGGCATGGGCAATTGCCGTGATCGGGCAGTTTTCGCTCCAGTCGCAACGGAGCTCGGCATATGGCCAGGACTGTTGGTCAACGATCAAAAGGCCCGCGGAATGAACTGGCCCGGCTTCACCGCCTGCGTCAAGGCCCGCCTTCATTGCCGCGATCAGGCGGTCTCCAAGTGACCCTTGCGTCGTTTCAAAGCTGGCGATCAGCGCAGCAGGCACGCCCTTATTGTCCAGCATGTTACCGCCAGATACGCAATCGATACCTTCCGCAGAAGCCCAAAGTCCAAGGGCATTTTCACCCGAATGCACACCGGTCGTACCGCTGCAATCCACAGCCAAAAGCTGGCGATAGGCTGGAAATAACTCGTCAGCCATGGCATCTGCAACCGCATCTTTGGCCGACCTTCCCGCCGCAAGATGGCGTAAAACGGCACTGCCAAGAGCCGGATTGGTGACATTTTGTGTGGCTACCGCCCCAATCCCTGATTGCGCAAATGCGCAGCGCGCCGCGACGGCGGGCGAGGACGAGGAAATTGCGACGCCAAAGCGCCCGGTGTCCGGACAGCGTGCCACGATAGAAAAGGTCATGGCCGCGTCCTTATTCTGGAATTACGAAGGTGGCATCGATCTCAACCAGCCATTCGGGCCGAGCCAACGCGGTCACACAAAGACCCGTTGAGACCGGGTGTATGTCTTGAATGTAATCCCCCATAGTTCGATAAACCGCCTCGCGGTGGCGAGTGTCGGTGATGTAGACCACGACCTTGCACAGATGCGCCATTTCACCACCGGCCTCACCAATCAGTTGTCGGATGTTTTGCATGACTTTGTGTGTCTGTTCGACAGGGTCGCTACTGGTGATGTTTTCAGCCGTATCGAGGTCTTGCGGGCACTGCCCGCGTAAAAACACCATGGCCCCGCGCGCAACTACGGCCTGGCACAGATCGTTGTTGAGGTTTTGTTCCGGGTAGGTGTCGGCGGTGTTGAATTTTCTAAGCCGTGTGTGGGCCATGATCGTTTCCTTCTTTTTGGGGTGTTTCAACCCGCGTCGGTCAGCCGTTGGGCCGAGCCTTGATAGGCCAAGTATCCTTCCTGCTTGGAAATATGGTCAGCAATGAATTTCGCATCGTGCCAGACCCCCCATAGGAAGGATGAGCCGCGGCGTGAAAGCCATGCAAGGCCCAGGTAGTAAAACCCCGGCTGAGTTGAAACCCCGCGCGTATGCGCTGGTTTGCCGTCTTCATCAAACGCGTCCACATTAAGCCAATCATAATCATGGCCATAGCCGGTGGCCCAGAGAATTGTTCCTACTCCGGCCTCAGCCAGATCTAGTTCAGCCAGCGGATTGGTCATACAACCAAGATCAGGGCCGATCTTGTGCGCTTCGGGTTCCTCAGGAAGGTCGATCCCGTTGCGTTCAATAAAGGCATCTGCCATGTCCAGCGTGGCCAGATAATTCGCATCGCCATTGTGAATGCTCTTGATAAGATCCCCTGCAAAGCTGATCTTTCCCGCGTCAAACCCGTTTGTGCGTCCAACCAGTGTCACACCAGCTTCTGCCAGATTTCGAAAATCAACCGTATAGCCACCCTGCGCACCAGTAACTGCAATTGTTGTGTGTTCGGTTCCCGGAGTAAACTCGGCATCCCAAAGGTTCAGAACCCCCAGCCACCAGACAAAATCGCGACCACGATATCGACGTGGCGGGCGGTCATGCGTGCCGACTGACAGGTAGACCTTGCGGCCAGCTTCAATCAGTTCGGCGGCAATCTGAACGCCAGAGGAACCCGCCCCTACCACGAGAACCGCACCTTTGGGCAGTTCGTCCGGATTGTGATAGTCCGCCGAATGCATTTGCTTTACACCGGCACTTTTGGGAACGATTTGTGGGATCAGAGGGCGTTGAAACGGTCCGGTGGCCGAAACCACGTAGCGGGCCGAAACCTCACCTGATGAGGTCGAAGCGACAAATCCCTCGCCAGTTTCCTTGCGGCTCAGGTTGGTGACTTCTGTATTTTCCCGAATCGGAGCACCAATCTGGGTAGCATAATCCACGAGATAATCGGCAACTTCCTCTTTGGGAACAAAAGCATCAGGTTTATATTTGTCAAATTCGCGATTTGGAAACCGATCGTGCCAAGCTGGACCATTGGCCATCAAGGAATCCCATCGCTCTGAGCGCCAGCGTTCTGCAATCCGGGCCCGCTCCAGCACCAGGTGGCTGATACCCGCTTTGCCAAGGTGTTCGCTCATCGCGATGCCGGCCTGGCCGCCGCCGATGATTAGAACGTCAGTCTGTTCAAAAGACATAGTCTTTCCTGTTCTCATTAGGTTCAAATTGAGAGATGTCCGCGCTTTATGGAGCGCCCTGCACCTCGGTAATGCTGTCGCGCAGAATGTCTGATGTTCGGTCAATCTGCTCTTCCGTCATGATCAGAGTCGGTGAAAGGATCAAGATGTTGCCCAGTGGGCGTGCAATCAGGCCACGATCCTGGGCTGCGCGCGAGATTTTCAGACCGATCTGATCCTCGGGCTCGAACGGGGTTTTCTTTTCTTTGTCTTTCACAAACTCAATACCCATCATAAAGTGACTGCCTCGAACTTCGCCTACGAGATCAAGATCTGCAAGCCCACGCAGATTATTTTCAAACCGCTTGCCCGTGACGCGCGCACGTTGGGGGATTTGGTCACGTTCCATCAAGGCGATATTGGCCAGAGCTGCAGCAGAGGCCGCAGGGTGGCCCGAATAGGTCATGCCGTGGAGAAACATCGCGCCATCGCCTGAAACAACCTCGTGGATTTCGTCGCTGATAATGGTCGCAGAAAGGGGTTGATAGCCGGATGTTAGGCCTTTCGCTGTGGTGATAATGTCAGGCTGTACGCCGAACACGTCTTTGGAGGCAAAGTAGTGCCCCAGACGGCCAAAGGCGGTCACAACCTCGTCTGTAATGTATTTGATGTCATAGTTGCGGCATAGCGCGCCCATTTCTGCGTGATACCCCTCGGGCGGCACGATAAGGCCACCGGCGCCCTGGATCGGCTCGGCGATAAAACAGGCGATGTTCTCGGCGCCCAGTTCTTCAATACGTGCCTTAGCATCAGCAAGGAGTGCCTTAAGAAACTCCGCCTCGGTCATGCCATCACCCTCGCGCCAGTGATGCGGGCAGCGCAGGTGGTGGACTAGATTATTTGCGACGTCCCATCCATCCGAATAGGCCGGTGTGGTCATGGCCATGGCAAGGTAGGTGGAGCCATGGTAAGCGCCCTGCCGGCTCAGAACTAGCTTCTTGTTCGGCTTGCCGAGACGGTTGTAATAGTGATGCAGGATGCGGATCGCGCTGTCATTGGCAACTGATCCAGAGTTTCCAAAATGCACTGAATTCAGGTGCCCCGGGGCGAGCTCGGCAATCTTTTTGGCCAGCGCTGCAGCGGTCGGGTGAGTGAAGTTGTAAAAGGTTGAGTAGTAATCCAGTGTATTTAGCTGTTCTGTAATGGCATCAATAATTTCTTTGCGGCCATGACCGGCATTTACGCACCACAATCCGCCGATCCCGTCAATCAGCTTGTTGCCTTCACTGTCGGTTACATAGGCACCGTTTGCACTGACAATTGCTGTTCGGGCATCTTGTTGCTTTAGCCCATGCAAATTCGCAAAGGATTGGATCAAGTGGCTGTCAGAAGTGAGGATATCATCGGTGCGGATTGAGATGTCGAGTGTCATTTGGTGAAAACCTTTCTGAAATCAGCATGTTGAGTTGAGAGCAGGGCTGCGTCGATATTGTTAATCAAGGCAAGATCGGCGATAAGGAGAGCTTCCTTATCGGGAGAAGCGGAAGCTAGCGATTTGGCGTCTGGGCCAACGATCGTCGATTGGCCACAAAATGATAGGCCATTGTCGCTGCCACAGTAATTTGCATACGCAATGGTCAAGGCATTTTCTGAAGCCCGGGCCGGGACAAGCGTGTTACACACAAGGCTGAATTTTTCGGGGTTGGCAGTTGGCACAAGAATAAGTTGAACGCCCATTTGGGCCAACGCGCGAACGTGTTGAGGAAATTCGATATCATAACAAATCAGCAACCCGGTCTTCACCCCTGCTAGCATGAAGGTCGAGTAACGGTCCCCAAATTCAAATGTAGCTTTCTCTGTGCTCCCCCAAAGCTGGATCTTGCGATAGTGGGATAATTTTTCACCCGTCCGATCAAATGTGGAGGCGCTGTTGTATATCTTGTCGCCGTCCCGCTCTGCCCAACCGATTGTAAGGCCGCACCCATGGTCTTTGGCCAACGCGGCAAGCTGAGTTTCCCACGTGCCTCCTTGCTTTTGGGCCACGTGGGCGTGACTTTTCATCTGATTGTAACCGGGTAAAAACAACTCTGGAAACACAACCATTTCCACGTCTTTACTTGCCGCCTTGGCCAGAGTTTCATTCACTCTGGCCAAAGCATTTTTTATATTCCCCTGAGGCGAAGGACCTTGGTGTACTGCTATAATCATGGCTCCTCCTTTTTGAGAACACGTTGAATGAAATTACTTCTTCAAGTTGGTCCAGATCGTGTCATAGACCGCCTGTACTTCCTGTGTACACGCCTGCACAAATTCACCAACGGGTGACGCTGGCGGATTTGATTCAGGTGAATTTGCCACTGCGTCAGAGAGGTAAGGTTCCGTGCCTTTAACGCCTGAGGTATAAGCTGCGTAGTTTGTCACAGCTGCCGCGTTCTCTGGCTCTAGCAGAAAGTTCATGAATTTCAGCGCATTGTCACGATTGGGCGCATCCTTGAGCAATACCACATTATCCATCCACACAACGTAACCTTCTTTAGGGAAAGCATATTCTATATTTGCTCCTTCTTCTCGCGCTTTGGCGCTGAAGCCGGACCAAATCATCCCGACAGATGCATCGCCAGATACAAGCACGTCTTTGGCAATATCAGAACCAAAGCTTGCCCAATGCGGCTTGGCATTCTGCAACAGTTCATTCAGCGCTTTCAGCTGATCTCGATCCGTGGTGCATTGAGGAATGCCGAGGTACATAGAGGCAAGGGCAAGAAGTTCACCCTGGCTGTCCAGAACGTTGATTTTCCCTTGCACTTCGGCAGGCGGGTCGAACACCATCGCGAGAGTGTTGATGTCGCCTTTGTAGTCGTCAAGGTTCACAGAAAAGCTAGTCGAACCCCACTGATACGGGATCGAAGATTTGCGCCCCATGTCAAAACCGACATCTATCCACTGTTCCATGATGTTGTCATGGTTTGGTATCTCGGCCGATGTGAACGTATCGAGCATGCCTTCACCCGCCATGATTTCCACCATGTAGTCACCGGGGACCGCCACATCATAACTGCCAAGTTTTCCAGCCTTGAGTGATGCGAGCATGGCTTCGTTGGAGTCAAAAGTATCCATAGTTACTTCTACATCGTGTTCTGCTGCGAATTGATCTAACAACTCTTGCGGGATATATTCAAACCAGTGGTAGATCGAAAGTTTGCCTTCAGCAGTGGCTGCACTTGCCGCCAATACCAAAGCCAGCGCAGAGGCGCTCAGTTTCAGTAGGTGCTTCATTTTAGTCTCCTTTTGGTGTTGTCGTCGGTTTTGCATTTTCCCCCATCCGCCCGACGAAGTAGGACAGGGCAACAAATCCCACAGACACAACCAATAGGAGTGTGGAAATTGCCATTATGTTGGGTTTGATACCTTGCTTGACAGCACCAAAAATTGCGGTGGGCAGGGTTTCGATACCGGCTCCTTTGACAAAGTTCGTTATGATGAAATCATCCAGCGAAATGATGAATGCCAATAAGAATCCCGACATAATTCCGGGGGTCATCAATGGCAAAAGGATCAGGCGAAAGGCCTGAAAGCGTGTTGCGTAAAGATCTTGAGCGGCCTGCTCATAGACAGCCTCGATACCCTGCATGCGCGCAGCTATCGGCAAGTAGGCAAAAGGAATGCAGAAAACGATATGTGCAATGAGGATCGTCAGATACCCTGTCGTAAACCCAAGAGCTGAAAAGAAGATTAATGTAGCAACTGCAGTCACGATTTCAGGCACCATCAAGGGTAAATTGATCAATGCGAAACTAACAGACTTGCCTCGGAACCGCCCTGCCCGCAGCATCGCTGTAGCGGCCATCGTTGCGATCAAGGTTGCCGATGTTGCAGCCATAAGCGCAATGGACACTGAATTGAGCGCTGCAGCTTTGAA
>CABXKH010000027.1 GCA_902512685.1 Paracoccaceae bacterium
CAAATATACAACCACTTCAAACATGAGAGACATCTTCAAAACAGACAGACTTATAAGCAAAAACGCAGTGACGCTCTCATTGAGTGGTTCCAAATCTGCGCTTCATAGGTTAATGTGATCGTGGCACTTTGAGACGTATTAGGCTTTGTCTGACAACACCCTCATTGACGTTCGAACAGATCAAGACTGCGATGGAAATGGGCATGGCGCACCCTTTATGTTGCTTGTCCACCGAGGCTTGTGCCGCCGCAGACGAAGAGGGTCTGGCCGGTGACAAAGCTGGCAGCGTCGCTGAGGAAGAAGCCTGCGGCATTGGCAATGTCCTCTGCGGTGCCGATGCGTTTTACGGGGACGCCTTGAGCGACCTTGTCTTGCAGTTCGCCATCTTTGGGAACGATGCCCCAGAAATTTTCGGTCAGCACGGGGCCGGGGGCGATGGTGTTGACGGTGATGCCTTTGGGGGCCAGCTCCAACGCCCAGGTGCGGGCCATGCCGTGAACCCCTGCTTTGGTCGCGGAATAGGCGGAGCGGGTCGGCATGCCCATCGCCGCACGCGAGGAGATAAACAGGATACGCCCCTGCCCGCGCGCCTCCATCCCCGGCAGCATGGCCTGGGTCAGCGCCATGGGCGCTGCAAGGTGGAGTCGCGACAGGGTCAGAATGTCTTGTGGGGCCGCATCCGGCAGCAGATTCGGCAGGATCATCCCGGCGTTATGCACCAGACCGGTGATGTCATGATCCGCCGCAATCTGCGCTGCGATGCCGGCAGTCCCCTTCGCGTCCGTCAGATCGGCGGTGTAACTTTTCAGCTGCGCATGCTCAATCGTTGGCAGCTCCAGCCCGAGCGAGACAACCGCCTCGCCGCGCGCCAGCAGCAGATCGGCAATCGCCGCGCCAATGCCGGAATTGCCGCCGGTGACCAGCGTGGTTTTCATGTGGCTTCTCCTTCGATCAGGGCGACGACGCGCAAGGGGCTGCCAGAGCCGCCTTCGATCTTGAGCGGGCAGGCGACGATCATCGCGCCAAAGGTGGGCAGCTTGTCGAGATTGGTCAGGCATTGCAGCCCGAACCGCCCGTTGCCATGCAGGATGGAATGCGCAGGCAGCGGCGGGTTGAAGTGGAACGCCTGCCCCGCATCGGTGCCCACGGTTTCGACCGCCAGACCCACGCAGTCACGATCATGCACCATAAACTCCACCGCGCTTGCATCCGGGCCCGGCGAATGCACTCCGTCCTCCAAGAGGTTCAGATACTCCGGCGTGCCCACGCGCTTGTACCAATCGGTGCGCAGAGCAATCCAGTGACGCAGCGGGATGGCACCGTTTTTGGCCTCCCAGTCTTCCAGAAAGTCGCGGGTGACGACAAAATCGGCATTCGCTGCGGCCTCGGCCGAGATGTCGATCACCACCGCAGCGGCGATCAGGTCTTGCGCCGGGATCGCATCCACGGTGTTGGCGGGCAGGTCCTTGCCTGTCACCCAATGGGCCGGCGCGTCAAAATGTGTGCCGGTGTGTTCATTCATAGAGATGTTGTTCCAGTACCACGCCGGGCCATTGTCGTCATAGCGCGAGACTTTTTCCATGCGGAAGGGCGCGCATTGGCCGAACTCCGGCGGCAGCACGATCACCGGAAAGTCGGCGCGGAGCGTGTTGGTCAGGTCGACCACGCGCACTTGGCCTGTGGCCAGCGCCCCGGCAAGATCGGTTAACAGGGTCATTGGGTTTCCTCCCGGATTGTCAGCAGTGGGTCCGCCTGCCAGCGGCCAAAGATCTCTTTGGCGACTTGGCCTGCGCAGATGGTTTCCTGGCCCTGTTGCAGGGCGGAGACCACGGCCCGCGCGATCTGTACCGGCGCGGTTTTAGGCGGCGGGATGTCCTGGTGCCAGGCGTCGTCAATCGGCCCAGTCAGCACCGACATCACGCGGATGCCGGTTTGTGCCATCTCGCCGCGCAGCCCCGCGATCAGCGACAGGCGCGCCGCAGCCGCAGCCGCAGCGCCCGCGTATCCTGCCTTGCCCGAGAGCCCAAAGATCGAGGCCACATCGACAAAAGCAGCCGCCGCATTCGTCCCGTCATCAGAGCGCCCGGACATCGCCGGGGCAAAGGCCTGCGCCAGACGCATCAATCCAGAGACCTCCAGATCCAGCCCGGTTTGCAGGTCACTCAGCTTGCCGCCAAAGCCCACACCGCCGCCACGTGTATGCTGCGCGGTGTTCACGACGATATCAACGCGGCCCCCAAGCTGCGCGGCCAACGCCTCGGTGCTGCGGCTGTCGGCAATGCTGAGCGGCACGGGTTCAATGCCTTCCATCGCCTCGATCTGCTCTTGCCCCGGATAGCGCATCAGCCGATCATTGTTACCCAAGAATACGGTTTTTGCCCCGGCCTTTACCAGCGCCTCGGCCACCGCCTGCCCCACAGGACCCCGCCCATCCGTCACCAGAATACGGCGATATTTCGGATCGGCAGTAAAGACGCGCAGTTGCGGATCATCGGCCATGTTTAAGGTCTCCTTTTCTGGCAAGGCAAAAAGCGCCGGATTGCCACCGCGGTCCAGCTTGATCTCCATCCGCACGCGGTCGCCCTGATTCACGTCGCCATGCAGATGAACAATCGCCATTGACCCCGCATCCAGCCGCGCCGACCCTATGCGCCAGGGCAGATGGTTGCGGAAGAACAGATCGGTGGAAGCCTTGATAGTCGTTTCGGCCTCTATCACAGCACCTCTCGGCTGGTCTTGCCATGTGAGGGCACCCCAGCATTTGGGGCAGCGGTCGCGTGGCGGATAAGTGACATGGGCGCAGTCCTCGCAGGCTTGCAGCACAAAGCGCCCCTGCCCGGCGCGTGCCGCCATCGCCTTAGCAGCCCGCGATCGCAAAGCCGGGGGCACATGACCCGCGCGGGTATTGAGCAACGGGTCTTTCTTTTTCGGCGGGATCAGAGGCTCACTCATCGCAGCACCTCCTGTTCCAGAATCGCCGCACCCGTACAAACCCCACGATCAAAATTCACCAGCCCAAAGCCCGAGATCAACGCACGCCGCGCCTCAGGGATCTGATCGCCCAGAGGGCAGTGCAGGATTTGCCGCAAGCCTTCGGTCACGTTCTGAAAGCCCCCTGCCGCACCCGCCTGCCCCGCAGACAACTGCCCACCATTGGTGTTCAGCGGCAGCGAGCCGGGGATGGTGAAATCGTTCTCAGTAATAAATTGCGGCAGGTCAACTTTCGTACAAAACCCCAGATCGGCCAGCTGCATCGCCACGATCACCGGATAGTCGTCATAGGCTTGGAGGCAATCCATATCCTGCGGTCCGCAGCCCGCTGCCGCCCACAGTTCGTCAATGTCGCACCCCCAGCCACCGCGTGTCTGCACCGCGTCTTCCGGATATGCATTGTGGCGCTCGATGGTGCCGGCAATCCGCGCGACGGACAGGCCGAGTTCCTGAGCTTTCTCTGGCGTTGTGACGATAAACGCTTCCGCCCCCGCGCAAGGCATGACGCAATCAAACAGGTGCACCGGATCTGAGATTGCGCGGGCATTCACGTACTGTTCAAAGCTCAGCGGCTTTTTCATCAGCGCAAGGGGGTTTGAAAGCGCATTGGTGCGCTGCGCCACACAGAGCTTGGCGAAGTCTTCGCGGCTCACCCCAAATTCTCGCATAAAGTTGTCTGTGATTAACGCAAACGTCGCGTTTGGCCCGCCAAAGCCGTAGGGATAGGTCGCATCCTGTGAGAAGCGCGAGAAGCCGGTCAGACCCTGACGGAAGCTGTCGATCTGGTTGGTGTCACCCGAGACACAGGCCACCACCTCGGCATCGCCCACCTGAACCGCCCGCGCCGCGCGGCGCAGCGCCATCACGCCGCTCGCTCCCCCCGTCGGGATGTGATCCATCCAGCGCGGGCTCAACCCCATATGCTGAACCATGCCCACAACTGTATCAGGAACAGACGAAAAACTCGCAAAACAGAACCCGTCAAAATCGCCCGGTTTGAGCCCAGTCTGCTGCGACAGCGCCTGCAGCGCACGGCCCGTCCACCAATGGGCGCTCTCCGGCGAGAACCGCGCATAGGGCACAGTCACCGGGGCGCAGACCACCGCACCATCATAAGGTTTGACGCGCGCGCTCACGTCTGCCGCTTCTTCAGGTGGCGCGTGTCGTGGAAGCCGCCGTCTTCTAAGGTTTTCAACATTAGGTCTTTCATCTGGCCGCGCAGGATCTTCTGCGTTGCGGTCAGGGGTAATTCCTCGGCAAAGGCGATCCAGCCCGGCACCTTGTAATAGGCCATCTGATCCAGCGCCCAGGTGGCGATCTCTGTCGCTTTGGCCGCATCACCTAAGCCGTTTTCCGGGATCATAAAGACAGCGACCTCATCGCCGCGCACCTCATCGGGCGCCGCCACAGCGGCCGAGATCTTGATATCCGGGTGGCGGTTGAGGATTGATTCCACCTCTACCGCCGCGATGTTTTCGCCCGAGCGGCGGATCACGTTCTTTTTGCGATCGACAAAATGCAAGCTCCCGTCCGCATCCTGTTGCACCACATCGCCCGTGTGCAGCCAGCCGCCTTCCCAAAGTTCATCGGTGGCCTCCTGGTTCTTCAGATAGCCCGAGAAGAACCCGTAGCGCGGATTGTCACTCGCCCGCCGCACCAGCAATTCGCCGGGGTCTCCCACAGCGACATCGTTCCCGGCATCATCAACCACACGCACGGCAACATCCTTGCACGGGCGCCCAAAACACGAGCTTCCGATCTTGCGCGGTTCTGCATGGGCAGAGATCACACCGCCCGACCCGGTTTCCGTGCAGGCCCAGGCTTCGATCAGTGGGAAACCATAGCGCTCTTCGAATTTGGCATGCAGTTTCTGGTCAACCCCTGCCCCAAAACCGAAGCGCACCTTGTGGTCCCGGTCTGCCTCTGACGGTGCGGCCCCCATCAGCATCGAGGGCATAACGCCCAGATAGTGTACCACTGTAGCACCGGATTTGCGCACAGAGTCCCACCAACTGCTGGGATGAAAGCGATCCAGAATAGTCAGGCAACCGCCCACAGTGATCATCGCCGTAACAGAGACTGCCATTGCATTCATGTGGAACACCGGTAACGGCGTAATCATCCGCTCGCAATCCTGTTGAAGGGAGATATGGCCGCCGGTCGTCGCATACCAATCTCCTGAATGGAGGTAATATTCGTTCGATAGGATACAGCCCTTGGGCCGCCCTGTGGTGCCCGAGGTATATAGTAACGCGCATTCCGTGGCGCGGGTTAGCACCGCGCCCGTCTCAGGTGTGCTGATCGCCTTGGGCAGGGCGTCCTCCACTGTGACCACCGGCACAGAAAGGCCCGCATTCGCAACGGCCTGGGTCACCTCGTCTACGCGGTCGGGCAACACAATCGCCAGAATCATTTCCGAATGCTCGGCCAGATATTCCAGTTCGGCCAGACGGAGATCGGGGTTGATCGGCACGACCGAGGCGCCGAGCCCATTGAGCGCCAACCAGATCTCGAGAAACACAGGCCGGTTCTGCAACAACAGCCCGACCCGTTGACCGGCGCCATAGCCCGCATCGGCAAACTTTTGACGCCATGCGCCGACCCGTGCCACCATGTCGGCATACGTGATATCGCCTGCCGGGATGTCGTAGATTCCAGCGGTTTCTTCCAGTACATGCAGGAATGGTGCCGCTCCCCGACGCGCGGCGGTCCCAGAGAAGCGCGTGTAAACTGTCTCGGACGTCATCTTGGCCTCAGATAAAGAGCTGAATGTTGCTAAAAGGCGCATCGAAGTTGATCAGATCAATGCGCTTTTGCTTGATCTTCAAGGCACCATCCTCATCGACCAGGTGATGCCCGACCCAGCCGGAGTACCGCTCCAGCAGATCGCCGCGCGTCTCGGTATAGATGAAGGCAGTTCGCAGCTTGTACACGCCATCCTCTTCGCCCATCGACAGGATACGGGGGCGTTGAAGCAGGTGGTGACAGCGGCTCTTGGGCCTTTGGCTAAAGGTGCGTTCGCCCGCCAACCGTTCGATCCGTACCGTCAAAAGCAGCAGATCCTCATACATAAGCGAGGGCTGCAGTATCGGGTCTTCCTGCTGCCATTCCAGCGGAATCCAATAGCGGCCATCTTCGGCAAAAAGCGCCTTCCAGTCTTCCCAGAGCATATCATCCAGCAGCCCCGCTTCGTCATAGACGAAATCGATCAGATCATCGCGGGTCATTCCGCCGCCTCCAAAGATGACTCCATGTTTTGAACCATGAACTTGCGCCAGGCATACATCTGGTTGCGCATCTGCCGTTCTGACGTGCCGTTGACCACCTCGGTGGTGTCTTCGGCCTCATCCTCTTCCCAAAGCCGGCGCAGGTTAATCCATTCATTGCCGTTGGACAGAAGGCCCTCTTGCGCGCGCTCATACATCTCCAGATCATCATGACCCACAATCGAGGTCGGCGCGTTGATGAAACGATTGTACATCAAGGCCCGCTCATAAAGCTTGTCCGGCGCGCCCTTCAACTTGAACACCCAGCTTTCAACCAGCGTCTTGTCCACGGCCAGCGGAATGAAGTGGCGCAGAATGCCTACCGGGCCCTTCACCATGATGTTTGGAAAATAGTTGGTGTTGTGGCGCACGTCGCCCAGGATCCGATGGGCGCGCTCCGTCCCGTAAGCCGCCTCCATCTTGCCCAGATAGCCGTCGATATCGTCGTAATCCTGATGGATCGAGCCCGAGACGCCGGAATGCCCATGCCCGTTTGGCCAGACCCGGATGCCCGCGCCCTCATAGAATTCGTAAGGCGCCATGAAGGGCGCATAAAGTTGCACCGCCATGGGGGTTTCCATGTCGGGATTGGCCTTTTTTGCGCGTTCCCAAACATTCACCGCCGTCCCGGCCGAGCTTTCATGGGCCACCATCGGGTGGCAGGTGTCGGTCTGGTTATCCACCAGCATCTTCCAGTTGCACTGGTGCATGTAGCGGATGGGAGCAGCCAACACCTCCAGCTCCCCTTCGGGTGAGCGATCCGCCATATTGTCCACGGTCGACAAACTGTCACAAAAATAGTCTTCGAAACTCATAGCCTCTTCGGCCAACCGCACAAATATCAGGCCGCGATAGATGCGCACATTCTCAATGCGCGGCAGACCCTCCGCTGCCTTGTCCGCGTCAAAGCCGGTACCTTCATAGCCCTTGTTCAGGGGGATCGCCAACAGCGAGCCATCGGTCTTGAACGACCACGCATGATAGGGGCAGCGAAAGAACTTGCCGGTGTTGCCACACGGCTCGGACGCGATCTTGACCCCTTTATGCGGGCATCGGTTGTGCATCACATAGACCAGCCCGTCGCGGTGGCGCACTGCCAGGATCGGCTGATTGCCGATCTTGGAGGTGATAAAGTCACCTGGGTTCTTGATCTGACTGTCGTGTCCAATGTAGACCCAACAGTTCGGGAACATATGCTCCATCTCCAGATCAAAGATCTCGGGATCCACATAGGTATCCCGGTGCACAGCATAACCTTTGACCAGATCGGCGATTGCTTGCGGGTTTCCGCGGTAGCGTTCCATTGCGTCCTCCTATCTCTAAATGTCAATGAGCAGCTTGGGGGTCTTCGAGCGCGACACGCAAATCTGCATTTTATTGTTCAGGGCGCGTTCGCGCTTGCTCAGTACCACATCGTGATGATCCGGTTCCCCCTCGTGCACCTTGCACTGGCAGACACCGCAATCGCCGCGCTGGCAATCGTAGAGGGGGTCTAATCCGGCCTCTTCCATGGCCTGAATTATGGTTTTGTTCGATGGCACATGCACAATTTGCCCGGTACTATGGATCTGTATGTCAAAACTTGTGTTGCCAGAGATGTCAGCATTGGCGGCAAAAACCTCATAATGAACGCGCTCATCGTCCCGGCCCAGTTCCTCAGTCAGCGCGATGATTGCGTTTACCATGCCGCTGGGTCCGCAGAAATAGACATGTGCATCTGCGGACACCGCCTCCAGAATGGCCCTAAGTTCCATACAGCTGGGTTGGTCGTCGTAGTGAAGATGCAGACGATCCCCACAAATCTCTTGCATCTCAGGGACAAAGGCCAACGCCCCTTCGGTGCGGCCCGCATAATGCACCTCGAAATCACGACCTACGCGGATTAGATCGGCCGCCATTGATAGGATAGGCGTAATTCCAATTCCACCCGCAATAAGCACGCAGGGTGCGTCGTGCTCACCCAATTCAAAGTGGTTGGCCGGTGTTGAGACGCGCAACCAATCCCCTTGTTCAAGTGAGTGCATGTAAGCTGATCCACCTTTGCTTTCAGGTTCTCTCAGTACGCCAACAGCCAGGTGTCCTGCTTTCAAGCTTGGCAATCGCGCCAGTGAGTAAGCACGATCCCCACCGTCCGGCAAAGTGACGCGCACATGTGCGCCCGCCCACCATACAACTGGAATCGGCGCGATCGGCTTCATCACGATTCGCTTGACATCTGGGGTTTCATTGGTCGCGGTCACAACCTCATATGCAATTGACGGCATGGTATAATCCCCAACTCAATCATGTTATATGGTTTTACATATATTTATCTGTAAAAGATATAGAGTCAAGCGGGTCGTCCGTCTTGCGTCGGATTGACTGGAAAGGACTGGCGCAGTTCGAGCAATTCTGACTGCAAGCCCAAAGGCGATGTGCTGCGTGGGCGAAACGAAAGGAGGGCCCGGTTGCGGACCCTCCAAACACGTCAGAAGCCACAAGGCCTGTTGACTGTCAATGACCGTCAGACCGATGCCATGAAATACTTGCGCAGTGTTCTACTAATTTCCCAAGTGATCTGTGCACCCTGAGGCACAAACAGGGTATCACTAGCGGCATAGCTTTGGGTTGACCCGTCAGATGCAGTAATGGTCAACTCGCCTTCGAGAAGGTGCATCATTTCATTCACCGGAAACGCGTCAAATTCCTGACGGCACGGCGCACAGAGCCAAACACCCGACGACACGCTCATGTCTTCCTTAGCATGGAACATATGGACAAGCTCGGTCTTGTCGTCCGTCGTGAAATCTTCGTCGGGAACAAGGCTAGAGGGCACCATGTCGCTGTCCGAAACGGCGTTGGCCTGCATGTGAATATCTTTTGTGGTCATCGTCTCTTCCTTACAATCGGCAAATTGCAGATAAAGGGGCGCTCCAGAGCGCCCTTGAGTTTTAGGACCGCACGCGCACCCGTTCGGGATCAAAGACCGGCATTTTGACGATCTCGGCTGTCACACCGTCATGCCCGGCAAGGTTGAGCATGGTGCCGACCTTGGCATGCTCTGCCGCGATGGTCGCCATGGCGAGGAAATCACCCTCAACCAGAGGGGAAGGCACGACGACGGGCGCGAACCCTGCTTCTTGTCCGTCGGCCAGCAGGGCGGCACCGCTATAGTCGACCCCTGCCGCGGGAATGCGGATCGTGACGACGCGGGTGCGCGCGTTTGCCTTCAGATCGTCCAGAGCTGCCCGGCCGGAGAATTCGCCCTTGTCCATGTCAACGGCCCATCCCATGCGGCATTCAAAGGGTGACGTATCACCGGTGTAATCCAGCTCTGCCATGATCAGCCCGGCCTCAATCCGCGCGGTCATCAGCGCGGCACCGCCTGCGGCTTTGAAGCCAAGCGGCGCACCGGCCTCGGACACCGCTTTCCACAGATCGGCGGCGCGACTTGCCGGGATAACGACTTCATAGCCCAGTTCACCGGTAAAGCCGAGGCGGTTGATCTGCGCGTCGATCCCTGCCAGCGTCACCCCGGTGACGAAGTTGTAGTAAGGCAGGACGTCATTTGACAGATCCGCATCGGTCAACGATTGCAGCACAACGCGCGAATTCGGACCCTGCACAGACAGCATCGCCAGTTCATCGCGGTGTTCAATCACTGACGTACCGCCGGGTGCATTGGCGCTTAGCATCTCGCCGACCACCGGATTGCCGCAGATGATCTGGAAGTGATCGTTAGCGTGGCACAGAACCGTCACATCATCGACCATCTTGCCCGCATCCGAGAGCACGCAGCCGTAAGCGATCTTGCCAGCGCCCAGATCCGTCACGTTGCGCGAGAATATGGCGTTCACAGCGGCACGCGCGCCGGGGCCAGAGACCTTAAACTTCAGCAGCATCGAAAACTCGATGCCTGCCACTGCCTCACGGATAGCCGTGTATTCTTCTGCCGGGTCACCCCAGGTCAGCGGTACGGCAAAGCCAAGCACGTCGATCCATTCGACCACGCCATCTTCATAGCAAGGCAAGAAGGGTGTGGGTTTTAGTGTGTCGGGATAGCTCATTTGCTCTTTCTCACTTAGTTCAGGTCGAAGGACATGGCGTCGGCGTCAACGCGATAGTCGTCTTCGGTGCTGTCGATTAGGCGGCGTTCGCGGATGAAGGGCTTGTGCTCGTCCGGGTTGTCCTTGTCTAACTCACGTCCCAGACGCGCACCCGAGAAGGTGGATTGCGCGATCATGCCCGGTGTGTGCGCGTCGCCAATGAGGTGGATGGACTTGATGCCCGCCTCTTCCATCGCTTTGGGATTGGCCTGCATCTTGTTGTAGATCTCGCAATCCGAGATCCGGTGCGTCACTAGCATTACGCTGTCATAGTCGTATTCGACCGTCTCACCCTTGTAGAGGTGCATCGCCGTCACTTTGCCATCGGCCGCGGCCAGAACCATGTGCGACGATACGATCTCGACCCCCAGCTCCAGCAGCTTCATGTAGACGCGCTGCTCTTCCAGCGTAAAGCGTAGGTAGGGGCCGACGGTTTCGGTGAAGTTGATATAGGTGACCTTGTGCCCTGCCTCGGCCAGTTGGATCGCCATCGCGGAGCCCATGTAGTACCCCTCATTGTCGACCACGACGACCCGATCACCGACCTTTTTGCCTTCGACCATGTATTGCTCGGGCGTGACGAACTCGGGCAGGGTCGCATCCGCCCCGCCAATATGGTCGTGCAGCACGGCGGACATTCCGGAGGTGTCCCAGTGGGAGCCAGTGGCAAAGATGATATGCTCGGCGCCGTAATCCAGTAGGTTCTCATAGGTCAGACGGGTGTTCAGCTCCATGCCCACTTGGGTGTGCATGTTGATCTGGCCCAGCCGATAGTCTGTCACACGCCCCCAAGCGTTGAAACCAGAGATTTTGGTGACCCAGTTCAAGTGCCCGCCGACTTCCGGCGCAGCATCAATCAGCTGCACGGTCTCATAGCCACGCTTACCCAAGGTCATCGCGCATTCCAGCCCTGCAGGCCCGGCGCCCAGAACGATGATTGGTGGTTCAGGGTTGGTGGTGGGCGTGAAAATTTCCGGGTTCCAGCCGCGGCGGTATTCTTCGCCCGCAGTCGGGTTCTGCGTGCACCAGATCGGCGGACCGCCCTTTTCCCACCGGCTGACACAGACGTTACAGCCGATACATTCACGGATGTCCTCGTAGCGGCCTTCCTCGATCTTCTTGGGCATAAACGGATCAGCAATCGACGGGCGCGCCATGCCGATGATGTCGCACTGGCCCGAGTTGATCGCCTTGACCATCAGATCGGGGTCGGTGAAGCGGCCGACATTGATGACCGGCTTTTTGGAAACGGTCTTGGCGTGTTTGGTATATTCCGCCTCGTGGTTGCTTTCGAAGAATCGGGACGATCCTGCGTCTTCTCCCCAGTTCAGCGTGCCGATGTTGATGTCCCAGTAATCCACCAGATCATCAAGCAGCTTGATAAAGCCGATACCCTCGCCCTCGGCCCGCACGCCCAGATCGCCATAGCCGAACGGCTCGTCCAGCGTGTCTATGGGAAAGCGGATGCCGATGGCGCAATCGTCGATTTCTTCGCGCATCATTTGCAGCAGTTCGATGGTATAGCGGGCGCGGTTTTCCAAGCTGCCGCCATACTCGTCGATGCGCTTGTTGTTCCACTTGTACAGGAAATAGTTCGGCATCGTCGCCAGCCCACAGAACACGGTCAACAGGTCAAACCCGGCCTCCCGCGCGCGCAGGGCGGCGTCGACGTGGTCACGCTGGGATTTGCGAATCTCGGGCAGCGTCATCTCGCGGGCGGTGGACATTGGGTCCAGCTCATTGGGCAATTGCGACGGGGCGCGACCGGGCATCCGGGTTTCCGCGTTGAAGCCAAAGCTAGAGGCGTGGGTCAGTTCGACACCGGCCAAGCCGCCATGTTTGTGCACCTCATCTGTCATCAGGCGCAAGTTGCGGATATCGCCCTTGTCCACCAGTTTGGACCCAACGAAGGGCATCGCATCGCTGTCCTGACTGACCATGCAGACCTCGGTAAAGACCGCGGCAAAGGCACCTTGGGCCTTCGTGCCCCGGTGCATGGCCTGAAACCCCGGTTTGTCCGAGCCCGCGCCATTGCAATGAGGCACCTGCCAAAAGCGGTTGCGTAGGGTTTTCGGACCAATCTGAATCGGCTCAAACAGAATATCGTGACGGCTTTCGCGTGACATGACTAGCGTTCCTCCCGCTGGCTAAATGTCCCACAAGCCAGGACTAAAAAGAATGTAATGCTTGGATTCGATGCGAGTCAACAATAATAGTACGTCTGTACTAAAATTTGCGAGATCATCAACCTTCTGAAAGTTATAGAAATTTTGAGTTCTCTTGGAAGTTCCGAACGCTTACACTAAGAGATTGAAACCTAAACGAGACTGCCATCTGATGAGTGACGCGCTAAAAGACCTGATTCAAAAGACGCTGACCGACTACTCTAGCACAGATGATTCCCATCTGTATGGGATTGAGGCTGCAACCGAACGCCGCCGCAAAACGGTCGAGCGGTTAATGGAAGGGGCTGCCGACATTATCGCCGAAGAAGGGCTTCATGCCTTGACCTTTCGCAAGCTGGCATCTCGCTGTGAGATGCGGCCCGGCAACCTTCAATACTATTTCCCTTCCAGAGGATCGCTGATTCATACATTGCTGCGCTACATCGTGGCCAATTACATGCGCGGCTTCTTGAACGATTCTTTTCTGGAATTGGAAAGCCCCGAAAAGCGACTTCACAGCTTCATCCGCCTGATGGCCGAAGATGTGCAGTCCAAACGCACCACAGCCATTTTCATTGCTATTTGGGACCTTGCCCAAAGAGATTCTTTCGTGGCAAGTGGTGTTTCCGAAATCTATTCTGTCGAACGCGCTCTCTTGCGGCTGATGCTAACGGAAATTCACCCGCGGAAGCCAGAGCAGGAAGTCGCATTCCTTGCCGGGGCGATCTCGTCTCTGATCGAAGGTCTAATGCCCCTGTTTGGCCCAAACACACCACCCTCAGCCCGAATGGACGGCATTCATGACGCGGCCGTGGCCCATGCCTGTCACCTCGCGGGGATCGACATCGGCTGATCTTCGTCCCATGCTGCCCCCCGGGGACAAGCCTGGCTGACGATCTTTATCTGCGGCTTTCGAGCATCTTGTAGTAGGCCATTCCCAACGCGCCCCAGACATCGGCCATGCTGCGCGAGAAGGGAATCTTCCGGTGGGTCACATTTGCGAATGTATCGAAGCCAATTGTGTCGCCTGCTATGGCCTTGGACAGGATTTCACCCATCACGTGACTCAATGCCAGGCCGTTAGCCCGTTCTTTCTTCTGCCTTCCGCACCTTAGCTCGGAGTGCTTTAGTCAATGGCCACACGATGGTCACGGCCACGAAAATCAAGATCATCATGAATATTGTGAACGCGATGGGCCGCGAAATGAAGTCGATCGGAGCTTCCACCTTGCTCATGGCGATGCGCAGTTTCTCTTCCATGATGCCGCCCAGAACCATCCCCAGTATGATGGGGACAACCGGGATGTTGGTGCGCTTGAAGATCAGCCCAACAATCCCAAAGGCCGCTGCAATGGCGCAATCCAGTACCGAATTCCGGATCGAATAGGCACCCACAAAGGCGAGTGTCAGGATACCCAGCCCCAGAAAACGCGTCGGGATCTGGATCGACTTGATAATCGGATTCGTAAAAAAGATCAGGAAGACAAAGACGATCACGTTGAGCAGTGCCAATGCGATATAAAGCGCATAGACGAACTCAATGTTGTTCTGAAACAACCCAGGGCCCGGGATCACATTGTGCACATAGAACACCGACAGCATCATCGCGGTCAGAGCTTCTCCGGGAACGCCGAGGGCAAGCAACGGGATCATCGCAGCGGCAGGAACAGCGTTGTTTGCCGCTTCAGACGCAATAAGCCCCTCGGGAGAGCCATTGCCGAACTTCTCAGGTGTCTTGGAGGTCCACTGGGCGTAGTTGTAGGACAGGAACTGAGCCGTGAACTCGCCCACGCCGGGGATCATGCCCATCAAAACGCCAAAGCCGGAGGCGACACCTGATACACGCTTGTGTTTCCCAACTTCCTTGATCCCGTCAAGCATACCGCCATCGACCCTGGGCACTTTGGGGGCATGGTTGGGCTGCGTTAGCAGCAACAGCGCCTGTGAGATCGCAAACAGGCCCAAAACTACCACGATCAAGTCAAAACCAGAGTTCAGCCACTTCTGATCGAAGGTGTAGATGGTCGAGATGCGGATTGTTTCCAGACCAACGGAGTTTAGGAAGATACCGAGACACAGCGTAAATGCGGCTAAGAGTTCGCTACCGCGATGGGCAAAGATAACCAGAATCATGCCGAGTAGACCAACCAGAAATATCTCCCTTGCGCCAAATTGTGGTGCGATCTTGGCCAGAAAGGGGGCCAGCAGGATCAGTGCCATAACGGAAAACAGCCCCCCCACAAGGCTGGCGGAGTAAGCCAGCGAGACCGCACGGCGGGGCTGTCCGCTCTGAGTCATGGGGTAGCCGTCATAGGTGGTCAATGCATTGACGGCAGTTCCCGGCGTGTTAATGAGCACCGCGGGCAAAGCACCGCCATACATGGACGAGCCATAGACGCCCAAGAGCATGATCAGCCCGACAATCGGCTCCAGCGCAAACGTAGCCGGCAGCAGGATTGCAATGGCAACTGGAGGGCCGATTCCTGGCACAGCCCCAATGATGACACCACCGACCGACCCGATCAAAAGAGCAATAAGCACTTCGATACTGGCTAGCATGTCTATTGCGGAGAGAACAGGTTCCATAAGAGTAATCCTAGAAGTAGGTCAGCATGAAGTTTCGTGCCAAGGCCGGGAGATACTCGAACAATACACTGGACGGCAGCGCCACCCCGAGCCAGGTGCGGAAGATCAGGATCACAGCAAGTCCGAATAACAGGCAGATGCCGATCTGCGCCGGGGACCGCCAGCCGATCCTTATGCCCAAAAGCGGCGTGAACAGCAGCGTTGCTGGTGAATAGCCAATCATGCTCACCACAAACGTGTAGCCCATGAACCAGGCCAGATATTCTGTGGCCCGCAGCCAAAATACCAGCTCGCTCGCTGTCCCGTATCCTCGGGGTTTACGCCAGCTCAGCAAACCAGCCAGGGTACCAAGAATCGTCATACCAACCACGGACATCCAAGACCAAAGCGCCGGTTGCGCATACCATTGCACACGCCTGAACCATTTGGTCTGATCATCGAACATTACCCACAACACGGCCGCTGCCAGCGTCATCACCGCGACGACTAGCAGTTGGCCCCGTGCAATGGGTTTTCCACTTCCTTGGGTGTTAGACATTGTTACCTCGATCCGAACGCGCCTGCGGGAGATCTGAGTAAGCCCCCCGCATCAGGAATGCGAGGGCCCTTTTCAAGATGTGTCGGAAGGTTATTCAAGCGGACCGATAATCTCGTTGAACTTGCCGATTGTGGCTTTGTCCGCTTCGATCCGGGCCACCGAGTCTTCGGCGTTCTGCCAGTAAACCAGCGCGCCTGTGCGCTGCGCCAGCTCTTGCGCGCGATCAGACGCCATCGTCCTTTCGGCCACGGCGATGATCTTGTCACGCACGTCCTGCGGCGTGTCCTTGTGAACAAAGAGACCGTTCCATGTCGAGAAATCCAGCTCAGGGTCAAGCTCCGCCATAGTTCGGGTGTCCGGGGCCAAAGGCGTACGCTCGTTGGCGACGGTCAACAGGAATTTCAGGTCGTCCACGCAGGGCAGCACCAGTTGCATCGTGGTATTCACTACATCTGCATCGCCCGATGCCAGCGTGTTGCAATCGATAAAATCAAACGCCGAGTCCGAGCTGAATTCGAAGTCGAGTTTCTTTGCCACAGCCAGAGTGGCGACAGTCGGTGTCGCAAAATACCCAAAATGGCCCAACGACACCTTGTTGTCCTTGGTGTAAGCGGCCAGTTCTTCGATCGTGTCGTAAGGAGCATCCTTAGATGTGGCGATCACAAACGGGTAAGTGACAAAGATACCTAGAGGTTCAAAGGGATCATCCGCCAAATCAGGAATGCCGATGTATGGGCCGATCACCGTGATGTCCGGGATAAACGAACCAACGGTGTAACCATCCGCCGGGGCATTCGCCACTTCGATTGCGCCGGGGAATGGGCCACCATCACCGCCTGGCTTGTTCACGACCGCTGCGGCCACATCATATTCTGCGGCAAAGTCTTCGGCGATCATGCGCGTCAGAACGTCTTCGAGATCTCCCGGAGGCCAGGGTACGACAAATTGGACCGGTTTCTCGGGATAATCTGCCATTGCAGCGCTGGCCGAAATGACCGCACCCATGGCAGCCATTGCGATTGATTTTACTAGTTTCATGATTTCCTCCTTGTTGAACTAGCCACCGACGATAGTTTGTTGAGTTTGTTTGTCGGTCGATGTTTGCGTGTTGAATAATGATATCATTTGTACTGACTCTACGCGTATTTTCCTGACAGGAGAGTTCCGCAGTTTGGGACTCGGGCTTCGAGGTTCAAGGCTTTGAGCATCTGGTGCGTTGTGGCGACTGATGCTGACAAAACCGGGATACCGCATTCGTCCTCGACTTTCTGGATTGCCGCCAGTGACGGCATCTGAACGCAAGCGGATAGCACCAAAGCGTCGATGTTCTTGAGGTTCACCTGTTTGTAGATCTCAGTCAGGTTCATCGGGTCTTGGGCTGCAACCTCAAGATTATCGGGGATCTCCAGCGCGATACTGTCGGAGATCTCAACGCCTTCGGCTTCGATGTATTCCGCCACCAAGTTTGTCAGCGGCCGCATGTAAGGCGTCACGATCGAGATCCGCTTCGCACCTATCAGGTGCAGCCCGTCGACCAGAGCGCCTGCCGAGCTCACCACCGGTGCAGGGTGGCCATTTTCCACCGTAACCTGGTGCAGGCGCTTCTGGCTTTCGCGGTGATAGCCCTTGCCCATGGACATGATTGCAACAAGGCAGGCGTAGCCCATGACATCGACGTCGGCATCGCTAAGTTCCAGCGCGCAGCGATCGCTGTCGCGGTCCATCGCCTCCAATTCTTCATTGGTGACCTTCTTCATCCGCATTCGGCTGGAATGGAACGAAAAGCGTTCAGGCAGGATGGTTTCGCGGGCCCGCAGCATGGCCGGGATTTCCCGCTCCATCGTCAGGTTTGACGATGGCACGATCTGCCCGATCTTCAGGGTCTTGTGCATGTTGTCCCGGATCATTGCGTCACCCGATCTTGACGACAGGATTGCGCAAGACGCCGATGCCCTCGACACCGCATTTGATGACGTCTCCGGGCCACATCCATTCCTGCGGATCACGGCCTGCGCCGACGCCCGCAGGAGTGCCGGTGGCGATGATGTCGCCGGGCTCCAAAGTGATGCCAGTGGACAGATCCGCGATCAGCTCGGGGATGTTGAAAAGCATGAACTTGGTGTTCGAGCGCTGCTTTTCCTCACCATTCTTGGTCAGCCACAGATCGAGGTTATGAGGGTCGGCCACGTCATCGGCAGTGATGATCGCCGGGCCCATCGGCGCGAATGTGTCCTGCCCCTTGGAAAAGATCCACTGGCCTGCACGGCGATTGTCGCGCGCCGAGATGTCATTGAGCACCGTGTAGCCAAAGACATGGCTCATCGCGTCATCTTTGGCGATGCGGGTGGCGCGCTTGCCGATGATCACGGCCAGTTCGACCTCCCAATCGAGCTGCTGAGTCATCGACTCGTTGTGCTGGATCGCTTCGCCATTGGCGATGACGGCGGTGGGCGGTTTGGAGAACACCACCGGCTGTTGCGGCAGCTCTGCCGAGGTATCGAGCGCGCGCGCACTTTCGGCCACGTGCTCGGTATAGTTCAGCCCGATGCCAAAGATGTTCTTGCGGGGCCGCGGGATCGGGGCCAGCAGGCGCACATTGTTTTCATGCACGGCGATGCCCGCCGGGCGTGCACCGTCGGTTTCCGCCAGTGCGCGGGTGATCGCGGCGGTGGCGTCAGGCCCCAGATCGATCAAGTCGAGCATCGTCGAGGGCAGCGCCTCGCCCACCGCCTCGCCCAGCAGTTCCACATCCACAACCAAGCCATCATGCACGACGCCAAGGCGTCCTTCCTCATCCGCGCCGTCGCGGTACGTTACGAGTTTCATGTGTTCTTCCTTCTGTTCCCTGCCGCTTCGCTGCGTGAGGGGGGGGGTTGTTCAGTCTATGCGTCGACGATCTGGTGACCGCCATTGTCTTCGAGCGCCTGTTCGGCCCAGAAGCCTAGCTTTTCCATCACCGGGAAGTCGTTGAAGGAGAATAGGCAGGAATCGTCATTGTCCTGGGTGTTGCAGTGCTCATGCCAGGTCCAGGGGGGTACGCAGAAGATGTCGTGCTCGGACCAGTCGAACCGCTTGCCGCCGACGATGGAATAACCTGAGCCCTTGGCCACGTTATAGATCACGTTACCGGTGTGGCGGTGCGCCTTGGTGTGTTCACCCGCGCGCAGCATTTGCATCGAGGCCCCCATGGTCATCATCGGATGCCCACCGGTCTGCGGGTTGGTATAACGCATGATGAGGCCATCATAGGGCGAGCCATCGCTGACCTTGGCGTAGTTCAAGAGCGCCTCATAGGTCGGTTCCCACAAGTATTTCAGAAGCGGCGAGTAAGGCTTGTCCCACTTGTCGGTCTGCGGAAGCAGCGCCGCGCCGCCATAGGTCAGCACGCTATCATTCATCGGGATGTTCGTGGTCTGATAATCGTTCGGGTGCACTTCGTAGAAGTTCGCCTCTAGACAATTGGTCAGCGGAATATCCAAACCGTCTTGCCAGATGCACTCGGTACCCGTCTCCAGAATGCCGTGTTCGTGCCAGGTGCCATTCGGCGTCAAGACGAAGTCATTCGCCCCAAGTTCCACCTTGTGGCCATCCACAATGGTGTAGGCGCCTGAGCCTTCCATGATGAACCGCAAGGCCGAGGCCGCATGCCGGTGCGCACCCGCACGCTCGCCCGCTTTCATCGTCTGAATGCCCGAGAACAGCCAACCGCAGCAGGCCGAGACATCCTTGCGCTTGGGGTTGCGCAGATAGACCACGCGGCGGCCCGCATCTTCGGGCTTCACCAGATCAATCGAGCGCAGAACTTCGCGGCGCAGGTCTTCCCAACGCCAATGGACAGGCGCGGATTTGGGTGTCGGCTCCCAAGGTTCGATGTCATTGGCCACGGTCCAAAGGGCCCCGGTCTCGATCTTCGCCAGATCGTCGTAATAGGCATCAAGTTCCGGCGTGTCCCGCACGCGTGCCCGTCCCAGGATGTCGTCTTCGGGTTTGATCTCGGTCTGTGCCATGAGGCAAACTCCCTTTGCTTATTCGGTTTCGGTGTCAGCCGCCGGCGCATCTTGCGCGGGGCTTGAGATCGCCTGCCCGGCGAAAGAAACCGGGGCTTGGGGCGCTTGATTTACTTGCAGGTTGAACACGTCAAACCGGTTATAGTGCCCGGTGATGTCGTGCATTTGCTTGGGCTGAATGCATTTGCCCAGGTCAATATCGGCATAGACAATGCCTTCGTCATCGATCAACCCGGGTGTCACCTCGCGCCCATCGGGGCCAATAACACCTGACCAAGCACTGGATTTCCGCTCGAGAAGCGCGCGCGCATCCGGGCGAATGTCTTCCATCGCGGTGATGATCTCGTCCGAGACGGTTGAAGTCGCGGTGATCGTGAAAACCTTGCCCTCAAAGCTGTGCGACATCGAGCGCAGCTTGATCGCTTCGGCCATGTCGTAATCCCTGGGCGCCACAGGCAGCGAGATGTAGCTCGCCGTATGCACCAACTCGCCCTGGGCCAGAAGCGTAAACCGCGCCAGGGTGTTGGTGTTTTCACCACAAGCCAAGCTCCCAAGCGGGCCAATCTCAGTGTCGTGCACCTTGAGCCCGGCACCATCCCCATTCGCCCAGGTCAGTTTTTCCGCCCAGGTCGGCACCAGCTTGCGATGTCGCCCCAGAATGGCCTCGTCCGGCCCGATCAGCAGAATGGTGTTATAAAGCGCGCCCAGCGAGACCGGGCTGCGCTCGTTCAACCCCATCACCACATAGCAATCGTTGGCCTTGGCTGCGGCCTGGATGGTGGCAATCTCCGGCCCATCGGCAAACACGGACGCCCGCACCAGCTTGTCAAACCAGGCGCTGCCCGTCACCGGATCGGTGATCCAGTTCCAATAGGGATATCCGGGAATAAACACCTCCGGAAACACCACCAACCGCGCCCCAT
Source organism: Paracoccaceae bacterium (assembly GCA_902512685.1). Taxonomy (GTDB): domain Bacteria; phylum Pseudomonadota; class Alphaproteobacteria; order Rhodobacterales; family Rhodobacteraceae; genus CABZJG01. Next base: position 20,562 of record CABXKH010000027.1, read on the forward strand.
TTCCCGCCGCCTCGGAAATCAGACTGGCCGCCTTCGCAACCGTCGCCCCAGCATCCAAAAACACCGGGCTCGCCTGAACCGCCGCCGCCTTGAAAGCTGGGAATTCAGATTGAGGAAGCACCATCACTTTGCCTCTTCATATTTTCTAAACGCTTTGGTGAGCCCATCGATGATCTTGTCCACGCCGTCCGCATCAATGGTAAGCGGCGGCGATAAGATAATGTTGGGCCCGGCGGGACGCACGATCACGCCTTCTTCGCGGGCAAAGGCAGCGACCATTTCGCCCTGCCCCTTGCCGGGGTCAATCGGCTCGCGCGTAGCCTTGTCAGCAACCATGTCCACACCAACCATCAGACCTTTGCCGCGCACCTCACCCGCCAATGAGGACCAGTTGGGTAGATCTTCCAACCCTTTGATCAAGCGCGCACCCATCTTAGTAGCGTTCGCGGGCAGGTCTTCCTCTTCGACGATCTTCAGTGTCGCATTGGCTGCCGCACATCCAAGTGCGTGACCGGTGGCCGTATAGCCATGCATCACAAAACCCATCGGATCCACGCCCTTCATCCAGGCGCTCATGACCCGGTTGTTCAGCACAGTCGCGCCAAGAGGGATGTAGCCTGCGGTAATCCCCTTCGCGAGGCACATTATGTCAGGCTTCACACCCCAACCGCGCGCCCCAAACATCGCGCCAGACCGACCAAATCCAGTGACAACCTCGTCTGAAATCAGTAGAACTTCGTACTTGTCCAATACGTCGCGCAGGCGAGGCCAGAAGCTCGCGGGAGGTACGATAACACCCCCGGCCCCCTGCACCGGCTCAGCAATGAAGGCCGCAATGGTGTGTGCACCGTGATGCAGGATCAGCCGGTCGATCTGCGTGATGATCGCGTCTGTCAGTTCCTCAGGATTTTCGGAGTACGGATTGCGATAGGTCCAGGGGCTGTCCACCTGGTGGCAATTGGGCATCAGCGGTCCATAGGCGTGCCGGTAATAACTGGACCCATTGACCGAGGTACCGCCAAACTGGATGCCGTGATACCCGTTTTTGAGGGAGATGAATCCGGTGCGTTCCGGCTGGCCTTCCAGCTTCCAGTATTGCCGCGCCAGTTTCAGCGCTGTCTCCACTGCGTCCGACCCATTAGCCGAGAACAGCACCTTGGCCATGTCTTCTTCAGCCGAGAGCTCAATGACCTTGGCCGAAAGCTCTATGGACGGAGCGGTCGTGGTACCTGCAAAGCTGGAGTAATAGGAGATCTCTTCCATCTGCGCAGCGATAGCAGCTTTCACTTCCGCACGATTGTGGCCGACATTCACGTTCCACAAACCACCAATCCCATCGACGAAGGTGTTTCCGTCAATATCGGTGACCTTGTAGCCGTCACCCTTCATGATGATCTGTGGTGGATGATCTGCTGAGATCAGCGGATGGATCATCGGATGCAACTGATGTCGCGCATTGTTTTCACGCAGGAAGTTGTCGTCTTTGCTAACCATTGTGCGTTCTCCCTTTCTCAACCAAGAGCGATACAGACAGACTTAGTTTCAAGATAATTGTCGAGCGCGGCACGTCCGTGCTCTCGCCCGATGCCCGATTGCTTGTAGCCGCCAAAGGGCATGTTCTGATCCGGCAAGTTATGGGCATTGACCCAAACGGTGCCCGCCTCGATCTGAGGCACGTATTTGTGCATTGTGTTGAGGTTTGTCGTCCAGATCGACGCCCCCAACCCGTAGCGCGTGTCATTGGCCATCGCGATCGCGTCATCGGGATCGTCAAACGGTGTGACGGTCAGCACGGGACCAAAGATCTCGTCCTGCATGATTGACATCTTCTGATCCACGTCCGTAAAGATCTCGGGCTTCACGAAGTACCCTTCGCCGCCGTATTCGCCTGAGGCCAGCAACGGCTTTGCGCCCTGCTCCAGACCGCGCGCGATACAGGATTTGACATGCGCCTGATGCTTGGCCGAAACCATCGGGTTGATTTGGTTGGCCGGATCAAGACCTGACCCCATGGGCAGTGAACCGACCATACCACCAAGGAAGTCGCAGACCTGATCGTAGATGCCCTTTTGCGCGTAAATCCGCGTGCCCGCACAGCAGGTTTGGCCAGAGTTAAAGAGCGCACCAATACCCGCCGCAATCCCAAGCTGCTCCATGTCCATATCGTCGAACATCACCATGGGCGCCTTCCCGCCCAATTCCAGCGTGACGCGCTTCATGTCCTGCATCGCCTGGACACCGATGATCTTGCCCACCTCGGTCGAACCGGTGAAGGCCAGCTTGTTCACACCGGGATGGGAGGTGAGCGCGGCACCCGCCTCTTCACCCGTGCCCGTGACCACATTGACAACTCCTCCAGGCAGGCCCGCCTCCAGGCAAAGTTCGCCCAGACGCAGCGTTGTCAGCGGGGTTTCCTCGGCCGGTTTGATCACCACGGTGCAACCGCAGGCCAGCGCCGGCGCTATCTTCCAGACCGCCATGTTCAACGGGAAGTTCCAGGGCGTGATTGCCCCAACAACGCCTACGGGTTCCTTGCGGGTATAGGCTTGATAGCGTGCACCGGGCGGCACCGGGATCGACACGTCAATGGTCGAGCCTTCGATTTTCGTCGCCCAACCAGCCATGTAGCGCAGGTAGTCGGCTGAAGCGCCCACCTCGATCAGGCGCGTCATCATCACCGACTTACCGTTGTTTAGCGTTTCAAGCTGCGCCAGTTCCTCGCCATTGGCCTCGATCAGATCGGCCAGCTTCAGCATTACACGCTGACGGTCGGCAGGCAGCATGTTTGCCCAATCGCCCTTCAAAGCCGCGCGTGCAGCGATCACAGCCTTGTCAACATCTTGCGCTGAGCCCGCGGGCACATCGACGAGCTTTTTGCCGCTTGCCGGGTTGTACACCTCAAAGGTCTTGCCGCTGTCACCAGAGACCTTCTGATCTCCAATAACCATAGCAATCTGCGAATCAAGAAAATCGGCCACGCCCGGGAGGACACTTTCGACTGCGCTGTCAGGCCGTGCTATCTGCATGGTTTGTTTCCCTTTTTTTCTTCTCTGGCCGAAATTTTGCCAGGCAAGTCTCCTATTTGTTGACTTACTTTACATATAAATTTATTCTTGGCCATACATTTTTTTGGGAGGTCCTAATGGCAGAACGTTCCTTTGCTCGGGAAGTGGAAGACCTGAAACTTGGTGAAGGCGACTTGTTCCGTGGCGAAGGTATCCTCGCTATTACGAAGGCTCTGCTTCAGTCAGGCGTTGCTTACGTTGGCGGCTATCAGGGATCACCGATTTCTCACCTGATGGATGTCCTAGCCGATGCCAATGACATTCTAGACGAACTTGACGTGGTTTTTCAAAGCTCTGCCAGCGAAGCAACAGCAGGAGCTATGCTGTCGGCCTCTGTGATGTACCCACTGCGAGGCGCTGTTGCCTGGAAATCAACAGTTGGAACGAATGTGGCCTCAGATGCTTTGTCGAACCTCGCATCCGGCGGTGTCAAAGGCGGAGCAATGGTCATCGTGGGCGAGGATTATGGAGAAGGCTCATCGATCATGCAGGAGCGTACGCACGCTTTTGCCATGAAGTCGCAAATGTGGCTTCTGGATCCCCGCCCGGAACAATCCTGTATGGTCAATCTGATTGAGAAGGGGTTCGAGCTTTCCGAGGCCTCAAACACACCCGTGATGCTTCAGGTGCGTGTGCGCTCCTGCCACATGACCGGAGAGTTTCAGGCCAAAGACAACAAGCGCCCCGACTTTACACTGCGCGATGCCCTGAATGCGCCGAAGCGCGACCTCGATCGCATTGTTCTTCCGCCCGCCGCTTATGAGCATGAGCAGGAAAAGATCCAGAAACGCTGGCCTGCGGGCGTGGATTTCATAAAGCAAAGCAAGTTAAACGAGGTGTTCGGACCTACGGGCACTAAAAAGACCGGTAAAACCGGGCTGATTGTCGTGGGAGGTATGTATAATTCAACCATCCGCGCATTGCAGTTCCTCGGCCTATGCGATGCTTACGGCAACTCGCAGCTGCCAATCTATGTTATGAACGTGGCCTACCCAACGATCCCCGAAGAGGTTGATGCCTTCTGCGAGGGGCTTGACGCGGTGCTCGTCGTCGAGGAGGGCCAGCCCGAGTACATTGAGCAGGCCATCAACACCCGGATCGCGCGCACCAAACGCGCCACATCGGTGCATGGCAAGGATTACCTACCCATAGGCGGCGATTACACGGCGGCCGTCATCACCGACGGGATCACGCGGTTTTTAGGGGATCACGAGGCCGAGCGTCTAGGCAACCGTGCGCCCGTGCCCGATCCGGTTCCGATCCTCACCAACCCGGTTGTCGAGAAGCTGAAAGAGGTCGTGCCGCCGCGTCCGCCGGGGCTTTGCACAGGCTGTCCGGAGCGACCCATTTTCGCGGCGATGAAGCTCGTGTTCGAGGAGTTGGGCGAGCACCATGTGTCTGCCGATATCGGCTGTCATCTGTTTTCCATCCTGCCGCCCTTCAATATCGGGGCGACCACCATGGGATATGGGCTTGGGGCCGCCTCGGCCTCGGCCTTTAACGTGCCGGGCGCCAAACGCTCGATCTCGATCATGGGCGATGGCGGGTTCTGGCACAACGGGTTAACCAGCGGCATCGGGCATGCGGTGTTCAACAAGCATGACGGCGTCTTCGTGATCGTCGACAATTACTATTCCTCGGCCACCGGCGGGCAGGATATCCTGTCCTCGCGCGCCTTCAACAAGCGCCGTCAGACCAACAACAGCATTACAGATGCGGTCAAAGGGGTGGGCGCCAATTGGGTGCGTCAGATCGACCACACCTATGACGTCAACCAAATGCGCGATGTGCTGATGGAGGCGCTGACCACCGACGCGGAAGGCCCCAAGATTATCGTCGCCTCGTCCGAGTGCATGCTGAACAAGCAACGCCGAGTCAAACCCCAGATCGCCAAGGCGGTCAAAGACGGCAAGCGCATGATCAAGGAAAAATTTGGTGTGGACGAAGACGTCTGCACCGGCGATCACGCCTGTATTCGTCTTTCAGGTTGCCCGTCCCTGTCGGTCAAGGAGCTTGACGATCCGCTGCGTGATGATCCGGTCGCCAGCATCGATAGCACCTGTGTCGCCTGTGGCAATTGCGGTGAGGTGGCCGATGCTGCCGTGCTCTGCCCCTCCTTCTTCCGCGCCGAAGTCACGCACAATCCCAACGGCTGGGACCGGTTCCGCGACCGGGTGGCGGGGTCGGTGATTTCCTATCTGCAAAACCGCCGCGAAGCCCGCGCGGTCAGCTTTGAAGGGTAATCTGCGATGAAAGACGATACCGTCAAACTTGGCCTGAAGGCCGCGGGACAAGCCACCGAACGCCCGATTTCCATCGCCATTGTTGCCATGGGCGGTCAGGGCGGCGGCGTGCTCACCGGGTGGATCGTGGCCCTTGCCGAAAACCAAGGCTGGGTCGCGCAATCGACCTCGGTGCCCGGCGTCGCCCAGCGGACCGGCGCCACAATCTACTATGTCGAGATGATGCAGGCCAATGAGACCGGGCAAAAGCCGATCCTGGCCCAGATGCCCACGCCCGGCGACGTGGATGTGGTAATCGCCTCGGAGTACATGGAAGCGGGCCGCTCAATCCTGCGCGGCATCGTCACGCCGGATCGCACCACGCTTATAGCCTCGAACCACCGCGCCCTGTCGACCATCGAAAAGATGTCACCGGGCGAAGGCATCGCCGATAGCGGCGCGGTGGATGACGCCATCGGCGTTGTGGCAGGCCAGGAAATCGTCTTTGATATGAACGAGATGGCGGTGCGCAATGGCTCGGTCATCTCGGCGTCCATGTTTGGCAGCCTTGCTGCGTCGGGCGCCCTACCCTTCCCGCGCGAGGCCTACAAGGATGTGATCCGTCAGGGCGGCAAAGGGATCGAGGCCAGCCTGCGCGCCTTTGACGCCGCCTTTGCGCGCACCGAACAGGGGCCTGACCACGTAGATCCCGAGGCACCCCAGGTCGCGCCAGCCTTTGCCCTGCCACAGCGGCTGGCGGACACGCGCGCCAACGCCCTCGTTCAGCGCATCCGCTCTGAACTGCCCGAGCAGGCCCATCAGATGGCCTATCTGGGCGCACAAAAGGTGGTGGATTTTCAGGATGCGGCCTATGGCGATGAGTACCTCGACCTGCTGGCCGATCTGACCGCCAAGGATGCCGCCGCCGGTGGCGCAGACAAGTGCTTTGCCTTTTCTGCAACAGCGGCCAAATACCTCGCCAATGCCATGGCCTATGATGATGTGATCCGGGTTGCGCGCCTCAAGACCCGCAGCACACGGCGCACCCGCGTGGCCGAAGAAGTGGGCCTGAAGGACGACCAGATCCTCAACACCACCGAGTTCATGCACCCCCGCATGGAAGAGGTTGCCTCCACACTGCCCGTGGGCCTCGCCAAGTGGCTGATCGCAAAGAAGGGGCTTTATAACTGGCTCGACCGGCGCATCGTCAAGGGCCGCCGCGTGCGCACCTATTCCTTGCGCTGGTTCCTGCCCCTGTTCTTTGTCGGTGGACTGAAGCGAATGCGTCGCAAATCCTTGCGCCATCAGACCGAAACTGCACATCGCGATGCCTGGCTGGCCAAGGCCACAGGCGCATTGAAGCAGAACTATGATCTGGCGGTCGCGATCCTTTGCTTCCGCCGCCTGATCAAAGGATACTCTGATACACACGTACGGGGCCTGTCCAAATTCGACAAGGTCATGGCCACTACTAAGTCGATCTCCACCCGCGAAGATGCCGCCGACTGGGCACAGCGTTTGCTGACCTCAGCCATCAAAGATGCCTCTGGCGACGATCTGGACGGCACCATCAAAACAATCGAGTCTTTCCAATGAACAAACAAAACTCTTCAAAAACTGATACCAATCCCGTTTCAATTACGAAGCAGGATCTGTCACCTGGACTATTTTCTTATCGCGTCATCTTTCGTCATGGTCAGTGCGATCCAGCCGGCATTGTCTACACTCCGGAGTTTTTCAATGTCTTCAATTGGGCAGTTGAAGAGTGGTTCTGCACACATCTCGGGATCGACTATCAAGGCGTCGTTGGCAGTCGCCGTACCGGGCTAGGGTATGTGAACGCCTCAGCGACATTTTTTGTTCCCTGCTACATGGGGGAGGCTATCGACATTTTTGTTGTCGTGGAACGTGTTGGTGGAAAATCTTACAGCTTGCGTCTTCATGCGTTGAAGGGTTACACCGAAGCACTTCGTGGTTACTTTACGACAGTAACGACATCGCTGGAAACGCATCGTCCCATCGGCATCCCCGAAGATATTCGGGAAGCGTTGATTAAGTACGAGGCCCAAAACAAGTAGCGGGAACAGAATGGGGCACGACCAAGCCAATGCAGACGAAAGCGTCGAACTTGCGAAAGAACAGGTTCGGTTGTGGTTGAGCATCATGAGGATGCACGGCACCGTTTCCACGGAACTTAATCGAAAACTGAGCGCGGAGGTCGGTATCAGTTTGGCGAAATTCGATACGATGTCGCATCTTTATCGTTTCCCTGACGGACTCAGCATGAGTGAATTATCAGATGCACTCAGGGTATCAAATGGGAATGTTTCAGGGTTGGTAAATCGACTCATTAGGGAAGGGTTTGTCTTCAAGGAAATGTCCAAGACAGACAGGCGTTCGTTCCAGGCAAGGCTCACGGACCTAGGCAAAGCGACTTTCGAAGAAGCATTACAGACACATCGGCATGTTCTTTCGAAACTATTCTCTCAAACAAATCCTAAGGCACTGACCGCGACCCTGCAAAATCTTCGCAGCCTCAACAACAATTTGGTATCAGATGAATGAACTCTACGAAAACTCAGCTCAAAATCGACTTTCCATTTCACTCGCCCGAAGAGCTTGAAGCCTACCTTCCATACCTGCTGACAAGGCTTGCGCATCGATGGGCCACCGATCAGGACGATGCACTACAAAGGGACGGCCTGCACGGTTCAAAAATGCGAATTTTGTCTTGCTTGTCAGCTTTTGGCGAATTGACCATCAACGAGTTGTCAATTCTGTCGGTGACCGAGCAATCGTCAGCAAGCCGCACAGTTGAGTCATTGGTGCAGTCAGGCTTGGCAGAACGGAACATTAGCCAGAAAGACCAACGTGTCCGAACGGTGAAACTGACACCAAGTGGTAAGAACACCTTGGTTGAGATTGCACCAAGAATTATCGACTTGAACCGGAACTTGTTAAAGGACGTGGAGCATGAAGAACTGAAAACCTGCGTTCTGGTTCTTGGTCGCATGCTAAAGAACATTAAAAGAAATGCCATCTGAGAGACGGCTGCCGGTACAAGGCTAACTTCAAAAGCAGGATTTCGAATCCGGTAAATGTGTCGGTGCTATCGATATCTTTGGCGCGTTCGAAGATAGTTTCCATGGGGTCACAGTATCTAGAAGGTTCTCTCAGACTAATCAGCCCAAACATCCAGCCCTCCTTGCTCTTTCCACTGGACTTCTCTTGCTCCGCAAGCCTGTGTGTATGTATGCCCGAATAGCGTCGGGCTCTGCTCAGTACGAGATGATTGTACGGAGTGGATAATGAGACTTGATTTAGATGGTTTAGAGGCTGCCTCACGTGAGGCACTGATGTCTGAATGGCGGGAGGTTGTGGGCCGGCCGCCTCCAAAGCATTTGAGCCGGCCCCTGATGGTGCAGATACTTAGCCATACCTATCAGATGGACGCTGTGGGGGTGTCCAG
>CABXKH010000028.1 GCA_902512685.1 Paracoccaceae bacterium
AGAAGCGCCTGCCGAAGACACCGCAGCTGAAGATGCAGAAAAATAAAGGGGTTTGGGCTCGGAATGGGCAGTTTTGCACCAGTTTTCCAGTCTAAATTCACCGTGCTGAACCCACAGCGGCGCGCCAAGCGCCGCTGTGGCATGCCACAAACAGACAGACCAAAACTCCGTTACGGAGCATTTTGATGCTGTTCCGCCCCATAAGATTGTTGATTTTTCTTGGCATCGCCTTTGTTGCGGGGATTATATATGAACGACAATCACTGGCCGAACGCTGCGAGGATGCAGGCGGACGTTATGTCAACGAGATGTGCGAAAGGTAACCGATGAAGGCTGACTTGATCTGTGTGGGCGCGATCGGCGGGGCCTATGGAGTCCAAGGCGAAGTGCGCCTGAAAAGCTATACATCTGAGCCTACAGCGATTGCAGACTATGCCCCCCTTTATACCGAAGATTGCGGGCGAACGTTTGATCTGGTCCTGACCGGCAGGGTCAAAAACGGGCTGAGCGCCCGTATGTCGGGAATCATTTCAAAAGAAGATGCCGATGCGCTGAAAGGCACGGAATTATTTGTTCCGCGCGATCGTTTGCCAAGCCTGCCGGACGACGAATTTTATCATGCCGATCTTGTAGGGCTGACGGTCTATGACACTGGCGGAGCCATGCTGGGAAAAGTGCGCACAGTGCAAAACCACGGCGCTTCGGATTTATTGGAAATTGGCGGCCCAGACCTAAAAACCACAGTCCTGCTGCCCTTTACCCGCAGCGTGGTGCCCACCGTTGATCTTGCGGCGGGAAAAATTATCGCCGACCCACCCGAGGGTCTGCTGCCGGATGCGCCATGACCGGTCCAGCAAAATCCCATGGCCGCAAATCCATATCGGCCAGTTTAAAGCCCCAAGAGCTAATGCGCGCAAATCCAAAGCTTGCAGGGGTCTGGACTGCGCAGGTAATCACGCTTTTCCCGCAGTGTTTTCCCGGAATACTGGGCGAAAGTCTGACCGGAAAAGCCCTAAAAGACGGCAAATGGGCGCTTGAGACAACCGATCTGCGCCGCTTTGGCGAGGGCAGGCATAAAAACGTTGACGACACGCCCGCCGGCGGCGGCGCCGGCATGGTGCTGCGCGCCGATATACTGGGCGCCGCCATTGATGAAACCCGCCGCACCGCGCCCAAGGATCGGCCGATGGTCTATCTTTCCCCGCGCGGGGCGCGCTTTGATCAGGCCATGGCCCGCGACTGGGCCAGCGCAAATGGGATCACGCTGCTCTGCGGGCGCTTTGAAGGCGTCGATCAGAGGGTGCTGGACCATTACCAGATTGCCGAGGTCTCGCTGGGCGATTTCGTGATGACGGGGGGTGAAATTGCCGCTCAGGCTATGCTGGATGCCGCGGTCCGGCTGTTACCGGATGTTTTGGGCAATGCCACCTCGGTCGAGGATGAAAGCCACTCAAGCGGGCTGCTTGAGCATCCCCAATATACCCGCCCGGCAATGTGGAACGGGCTGCCCATCCCCGAGATTCTGCAATCCGGTCACCATGGAAATATCGAAAAATGGCGCCGCGAAATGGCCGAGCAGCTGACCCAATCGCGCCGCCCTGATCTTTATGAGAAACGGTCCAAAAAGGAAAAAGACTCGTAATCGAGCTAAAAAAGCCGGCAATTAAGCAGTTTAGCCATTAAAACCTGCGAAAACCGCTTGATATATTAGCGCAGGCACTGATATAGGCCGCTCAGATTGGCGAGTTGAGGATTTTCTTTGATCCCCCCCCGTATGGCCGCCAGTTGATCGCCGTATGGCAATAGCAATGACGACCGAACCCTCTGGCGGGCTTATCATTAGGTAGGGACCCGATAAAAGACCAAGAGCTCTGGGGCGCGCAAAACTTTGCGGAACAACCGCAAGCAAAGGAGATAGCGATGGATTTAATCGCACAGCTCGAGGCGGAGCAAATCGCCTCACTTGGGAAAGACATTCCCGATTTCAAAGCCGGAGACACAGTGCGCGTCGGTTACAAAGTGACCGAAGGCACCCGTTCGCGGATCCAGAACTACGAAGGCGTTTGCATTGCACGTAACAACGGCAAAGGTATTGCCGGATCGTTCACCGTGCGCAAAATCTCGTTCGGGGAAGGCGTCGAACGTGTTTTCCCGCTGTATTCGACCAACATCGAAAGCATCACCGTGGTTCGCCGCGGCCGCGTGCGCCGCGCGAAACTTTACTATTTGCGCACCCGTCGCGGAAAATCTGCACGGATCGCAGAGCAGGCCAATTACCGGGCACCCAAAGCCGGTGCGGAAAGCTAAGGAGCGGCGAGATGAAAAAAGAGATACACCCAGACTACCACTTCATCGACGTCAAAATGACCGATGGAACCATTGTCAAAATGCGCTCAACCTGGGGCAAAGATGGCGACACGCTGTCGCTTGATATTGACCCTTCTGCGCACCCGGCCTGGACCGGTGGCGGCACCCGTCTTTTGGACGCGGATGGCCGGGTTTCCAAATTTAAGAAAAAATACGAAGGCTTGGGCTTCTAAAGCACATATCTTTCGCAATATGCCTATCAACGCCGCAGATCACCTCTGCGGCGTTTGTGGTTTGGCGGCCAAGAATGCTGCTTGCAGACCAGCGGCTTGCTGGCGAATGCCAACCTGTTAGGCTTTACCCCCGTCTCCAGTTCTTTTAGCATGGGGCTATCAAAACAAAAGGACCATAGAATGGCGCAACGACTGCACTTGGTGTTTGGTGGCGAGTTGATTGACCCAACCGAAACCGTTTTTAAAAATGTGAACGATCTGCATATTGTTGGCATTTTCCCTGATTACCAAACCGCATATGCAGCCTGGAAAGCCGAAGCACAGCGCACCGTAGACAATGCGCATATGCGCTATTTTATCGCCCATCTGCATCGTTTGCGTGACGAAGAAATCGCCACGTCGAAAACCGAGGAACTGGAGGGGTGACACAAGAAATCAACCCATCAGAATTATGGTAGACAATGGTTGCGGCTAAACCCGAGAACGCCCTCGACTTTAGCGCGGTGCCTTTGGTGTGGGTTCATGCAGCGGAGTGTGCGAATTTTGCAGGCATTGAGTATTTATGCCTGCGCATGCTGCAGGCGCACCCAGATCTTTATATTGTTGTGACCGGACCGGGCGACCGGGGGCACACCCTTGCAGGACAAGAGCGGATATTTACGCATCAAATGCCCTTTGATAGCCATGCCATTGATCGGTTTTTAAAAAAATTCGCGCCAAACTATCTTTTGTGGGCCGGTGGCGATTTGCACCCGCCCTTACTTAAAATGGCGGCTGCTCAGGGCATTGAAATGCTCTTGATCGATGCGGCAAGCGAAGGCTTTAGCGCGCGAAGGTTCCGATTTCTACCAAATGTGAAAGCCCGCGCGCTACGTTGGTTTTCTGACTTTTACGCAGTGGACACCCAAGCCGCCCAACATCTTGCGAAACTTGGTATTTCTGCCTCCCGCATCCAGTTGAAAGGCGCTCTGCAACAAAGTGTCCTGCCCCCAAGTTTGGCTGAAGATATGCCGGAAAATACGCTCTACGCGCACTTGGCAACGCGGCCGGTTTGGTTGGCCGCCGGGGTATCGGCGGGGGAAATTGAAACGGTCTTATCTGCCCAGCGCTTGGTGATGCGACACGCCCATCGGACCTTGCTGATTTTGGCGCAGCAGCAGCATGAAGATTGCGCTGAGGCGCTGCGCCTTTGTCAGGACAACAGTTTGAATGCGCTGCTTACCTCAAAAGCCGAAGGCCCCGATGGCAACACCCATGTCCTCATCCCAGAGGGAACCGATCCATTGGATTTGTGGTATCATCTTGCCTCGGTTTGCTTTTTAGGTCAGTCGCTGATGCCCCAAGGCCCCACGCTTGACCCCTATCCAGCAGCCACACGTGGCTGTGCTATTTTATATGGCCCCTCGGCTTCACAGTATGCAGATCGCTACCTTAGACTGGCCGAGGCCGGCGCTGCGCGGCAAGTCCGTGATAGCGACACGCTGGCCGCTGCCGTGGGTCAGATTTCAGCCCCCGATGTGGCGGCGCAAATGGCCTTTGCCGCTTGGCAGGTGACCTCAGATGGGGCAGAGTTAACCGATGCTGTGATCGACCGGGTGCTCAGCCATCTGGACGAGATTGGAGTGTAAAGATGCAAGCGCCACGGTTCTGGTTTACCCCGCCTGACGAGCTGCATATTGCAGCACGGCTTTTGTCCCCAATAGGTCAGCTTTACGCTTATGCGACCGCGCGGCGAACAGCGCAGCACGCAACGGTCACCGCGCAGGCTCCCGTGATTTGCGTTGGAAACCTAAATGCTGGCGGCACAGGCAAAACACCAACCGTGATTGCGCTGGTGCAGCTGCTGCTGGCTTTGGGCAAACGGCCCCATGTTATCACCAAGGGCTATGGCGGCGACGTACAGGGCCCGTTGGAGGTTAATCCAAGGTACCACAGCGCAGATCAAACCGGCGACGAGCCGCTTTTGCTGGCGGCTTTTGCAACCACATGGGTGGCCAAGGACAGGATCAAAGCGCTGAAGGCTGCCGAAAAAGCTGGCGCTGATGTGATTATCATGGATGACGGTTTTCAAGATCCGACCATCCGAAAAGATCTGTCTTTGGTCATTGTGGATGCTGAGCGCGGTTTTGGAAATGCGAAGTGCATTCCTGCGGGCCCCCTGCGCGAACCTGTTGGCGCTGGTCTGGCGCGGGCGGATGCAATTCTGTCCATCGGGCCGCAAAAAGCGCAGCACGCTTTTAAAAAGCAATGGGGCGGCGCCCTTGACCTGCCGCATTTTGATGCCGAGTTGAAGCCATTGAGCATGGGCATGGACTGGTCAACCGGCCGCTATCTGGCGTTTGCCGGTATTGGCCATCCGGAAAAATTCTTTGCAACGCTGCGCGGGCTTGGCGCACAGCTTGTGCATTGCGAAGCTCTGGGCGATCATCAAAGCCTGTCCTCGACCCTTTTGGGCAGATTGCAAGCACAGGCGCAGGCGCAGCAGGCGCAGCTTGTGACCACCGAAAAAGATGCCGCGCGTCTGCCCGATGACTTTCAAGGTGATGTAATTACGCTTCCCGTGCGCCTAGAGGTGCAAGATACCGATCAATTCACCACAATGGTCAAAAAGGCGATCTCAGCCGATATATTATAGGTTGTTTTCGCCCAGCTTTGGTGAAGGCTTTTGCAAGCTCAGCTCTGCATCTGAAAACTTAAACGGGGATCGAACGCTTGGGATGCCGTCCAATTCAACCTGCATCTGCCGGTGCATCACTTGCGGATCGGCAAAGACCTCATCCATGGAATTAATCGGACCGGCTGGCACGCCTTTGTCTTCACACGCCTTAAGAAGCTGGTCTTTTGTCATGGTTTTTGTCTGGGTGCTTAGGGCATCAACCATCTTTTCTCGATTGGCAATGCGGTCTGCATTGGTCAGGAACTGAGAGTCCTTGGCCATGGATTCAAGTCCCAAGATATCGCACAGCCTCTGATATTGGGGGTCATTTCCGGTGGCGATGATAATATGGCCATCACGGCAATCAAAGACCTGATAAGGCGTCAGGTTGGGATGATAATTGCCAGTGCGCTCTGGCGCGGTTCCAGTTGCCAGGTAATTCATCGCCTGATTGGCCATCACCGATACCGCACAATCGAGCAGTGACATATCAATATGCTGGCCGCTTCCGGTGCTGCTGCGCATATGCAATGCTGACAGGATCGCGGTGCTGGCATATATGCCGGTAAACAGATCGGTTATGGCCACACCGGCGCGCTGCGGCGCCCCGTCCGGCTCGCCGGTGATCGACATAAATCCGGACATGCCCTGAATTATATAGTCATAGCCGGCCCGATGCGCATAAGGTCCCGTCTGCCCAAAACCGGTGATCGAGCAATAGATCAGCTTTGGATAGCGCGCTGATAGGGTTTGATAATCAAGCCCGTATTTTGCCAATCCGCCGACTTTGAAGTTTTCAATCAAAATATCTGCGTCTTTGAGCAGCCGGTGCAACTCCTGCTGTCCCTCAGGGGTGCGAAAGTCAATCGTGACGCTAGATTTGCCACGGTTACACGAATGGAAATACGCCGCGGTTTTATCATCTTCCCGCTCAATAAAAGGCGGGCCCCATTGGCGGGTGTCATCGCCCCGAGGGGCTTCGACTTTGATCACATCCGCACCAAGATCGGCCAAGGTCTGCCCGGCCCAAGGACCGGCGAGGATCCGCGCCAATTCAACAACTTTAAGACCGGTCAGCGGCGTGGTCATTTTTCCGCCAGTTTTTCATCCAGCACCGCGGCAAAATCGTCGTAGTTCATATTTTTATAAACTTCGCCGTCGATCAAAAACGTCGGGGTGGAGCGAATGCCATCGCGGGTGGCGTTTTCTTTGTACCAAGCAACCAGCGCGCGCAGCTTATCTGCATCCTGCAAACAGCTTTGCAACTGGTCATCTTGCAGACCTGTTAAGCGGCCAATTTTTCTAAGCTCGCTAATAATTGCTAGATCATCACCAGCACGCGCCCATGTGCTTTGCGTCCTCATCATCAGGTCAATCACCCCAAAATACCTATCCGGCCCAGTGCAGCGCGCAATCATCGAGGCCCAGATGCCATATTTATCGAAATAAACTTCGCGAAACTCAAAACGAATTTTACCGCTGTCGATATAATTTGTTTTCAGGTCTTTATAGACCTCTTTGTGGAAACTGGCGCAATGCGGGCAGGTCAGGGATGCGTATTCAACCACAGTGATCGGCGCGTTTTCATCGCCTTGAACCATATTGACAATCTCAACCTCAGAGGGCTCGGAATCGTCGGTCTGGGCTGTGGCCGCAAAGGGCAGAGTGAATTCGGCTTCTGTGGCCATAGAAGAGGGCCACGAAAGCCATAAACCGGCGCCCATAAGCACAGCAACAGCGCCAAGAGTAAACGACAATTTGCGCAACATAAAAATACCTTTCAAAAAGTGGTCTTTGGTTTTGAGTTAGTTAGAACGTTCTGCCCCAATTGTTCAAGAGCGCGGCGCAAATCTTGGTCTTCTACCGGGCTTGCGGTTTTTCGCGCTTGATCTGCAATCTTATTGTCTAACGCCGGCGCCGTCACCACCGGACGGGGGTTGAACGCGGTCTGCGCTTCGGCAAAACCAGAGGCCGCAGTATGCGATATTTTAATGCGGGTGATCGCATTATAACCATAGACGGCGTTGATCCGTTCGCGCAGCTTTTCTTTTTGCATGTCAAGTTCTGGCCCATGTCCGCTGCGGGCCAGCAGCGTCAAGGTGGCGCCCATCCCTTGAGTGGCGTAGCTAACATTGGTCGGCTGGGCAATTGCAGCGATATCAGCGCCCGCGATCTCAGACCAATGGGTCAATACCCGCGACTGGGCAAAGCCACGGTTTTGGCTCGCGTCTTTTATGCGACGCTCAAGCAGCACCGAGGTGCGCTTAAATCCATTTGTTTTGCCCCGGTGCCCAGACATGACTTGCATCCTTGCGTTCGCCGCTATCTTACTGGTTTAATCACAGCATTCCAGACACTATGTGAAAAAGTGAGTTCAAACTTGTGTGACCGACCGCGATCAGATGATCTGCTGAACTGGTATGATCAAAACGCGCGCGTGCTGCCTTGGCGGATAGCACCCGCGCTCAGCAAAAGCGGTCACCTGCCCGATCCCTATCGGGTCTGGCTTTCTGAAATTATGCTGCAGCAAACCACTGTAGCAGCCGTCAAACCCTATTTTTTGAAATTCACCTCGCGCTGGCCCGACGTGCGCGCGCTGGCATCTGCGCAGGATCCCGATGTGATGGCGGCCTGGGCTGGTCTGGGCTATTATGCGCGGGCTCGCAATCTGTTAAAATGCTCCCGCGCCGTGACCGATGACCATAACGGCGTGTTTCCCCAAGAGCTTTCATCGCTTTTAAAACTGCCCGGCATCGGGCCCTATACAGCTGCCGCTATATCGGCAATTGCATTTCAGCAGGACGCAACAGTGGTAGACGGCAATGTCGAACGGGTGATGGCGCGGCTTCATGCGGTGCAGACCCCCCTTCCCGATGCCAAAATCGAGCTGACCCAAAAAGCCGCTAGGCTCACGCCCACTGCCCGACCCGGCGATTATGCGCAAGCGGTCATGGATCTTGGCGCAACGGTTTGCACCCCTAAAAAACCAAGCTGTGATATATGCCCCTGGTGCGCCAATTGCGGGGCCCTTGCACAGGGCATCACAGCAGAGCTGCCCAAAAAGCGCCCCAAGCCGCAAAAGCCGACCCGGTATGGCTTAGTCTATTACGTTGAGCGCGCTGACGGCGCAGTTTTGCTTGAACGCCGGCCGGATCGCGGATTACTTGGGGGTATGCTTGGCTGGCCGGGCAGCGCATGGGATGACGCGCCAAAAGACGCACCGCCTGTGCGGGCAACTTGGACCACGCTGCCCCAAAGGGTGCGCCACACCTTTACCCATTTCCATCTCGAACTGACAATCAAAACAGCGCAGCTGAGCCTGTCAGAGCCGGTGCAGCATGGCGCATTTATCGACCGGCACCAGTTTCGGCCTGCCGAGTTGCCAACGGTGATGCGCAAAGTGTTTGATCTGGTGAACTCAGCCGAATTCGGGTACCATCAGCCCATATTAAAAACAGGACATGATGTTCCATGACCAGAAATTTAGAAAAATTTTCATTCAGGAGCGCGGTGCCATTTTGGTGTTCCGTTGGACTTATTCCATTAATCTCGATCGCTGCTGGCTTTGGCGGCTGGGGTTTTTTATTGGTATTCTTTGCGGTGTGGTATTTGTTTTCCGCTTTAGATGTGCTCACCGGATTAAATCTTGATAATGCCGATCCAGACACTGAAGATGCCGATCTTTTTTGGTATCGGCTGGTCACTGTGATTTGGGCGCCGCTGCAGTTTGTGACCCTGTTCGGGTTGCTTTGGTATAGCGCCGTGTCTGATCTGACCGGTTGGGAAAAAATCGGTTTGTTTTTTTCCATGGGAATCATTAGCGGGGCCATCGGCATCAATTATTCGCATGAGTTGATGCACCAATCGGATCGCCGCGAGCGGATGCTCGCCGACGTGCTGCTGGCCATGGTGCTTTATTCGCATTTTCGCAGTGAACATCTTTTGGTGCATCACCGCTATGTCGGAACGCCGCGCGATGCTGTGACAGCCCGATACGGAGAAGGATTTTATCGTTTCTTTATCCGCGTTCTTGGCGAATGCTGGACATCAGCATTCACAGCAGAGCGCACAAAACTCGCAAAAAAAGATCTGCCCTGGTATGATACAAGTAATCCGTTTTTCCTCTATTGGGGCCTGCAAGGCGCGATGTTAATTTTGGCCTTCATTCTTGCAGGTTGGGTTGGGCTTGGACTGTTCATCTGGCAGGCGCTGATTGCAATGTGGCATCTGGAACTGGTGAACTATGTGGAGCATTACGGGCTCACGCGCAAACATCTGGGCGACGGAAAATATGAGCATGTCAAACCCCACCATTCATGGAATGCCGCACATCGTGCCACCAATTGGCTCTTGATCAACCTGCAACGCCATTCGGATCATCATTACAAACCCAACCGCCGCTATCCGTTACTCCAAACCTATTCTGTCGGCGAAGCGCCGCAGCTTCCCTATGGGTATGGGATCATGACGTTTGCCGCCATGGTGCCGCGCCTTTGGCGGGCGCGGATGAACCCACGCGTGCGCAAATGGCGCGAAATGTATTATCCCGAAATTCTTGACTGGTCGGATTACAACAGAGGCACAAATCCGCTGCCGCGGTAAAAAAGCCCCCGCCGTTTAGGGTGAGAGCCAAGTGGTCTGCGCGGGCAGCGCGCAGACAGATATCACAGTGAAATAATTGCGCCGCTGGGATGAAAATTGCACCACTGCAATACAGCCGCAATACCGACGCGATACCGATCCCTGAAATGCTAGTTTATCGTATCGACCATCTCGGCGCGGATTTGCTGGCGCAGCAGATCAATCGGTACAGTTTTTCCGTCACGGCGGAAACACCAATAGGTCCATCCGTTACAGCTTGGCGCGCCCTCTAGCGCAGCGCCGACCTGATGGATTGAGCCTTTGACCTCATCCCCGATCAGCGTGCCATCCGCGCGCACTTTGGCTTTGTGCCGGCCGTTCATACTCAGCAGTTCTTCGCCTGGACGCAGCATGCCGCGCTCGACCAATTGGCCAAAAGGCACGCGCGGCTCGGCCCGTTTGCTGGCACTAACCTGTAGCGCTTCGCGGTCAAATTTTCGTGTGTTTTCAATACGTTTTTGCGCCACTTTGCGATAGGCAGCCTCACGTTCGATACCGATAAAGTCACGTCCAAGCATTTTGGCCACCGCGCCGGTGGTGCCAGTGCCAAAGAACGGGTCAAGCACCACATCGCCGGGATTGGTCGAGCCCACGAGGACCCTGTGCAACAGGCTTTCGGGTTTCTGCGTTGGATGGGCTTTGTCGCCCTTGTCATTCTTTAGCCGCTCATGTCCGTTGCAAATCGGCAATACCCAGTCGCTGCGCATCTGAACGCCTTCGTTCAATGCCTTAAGTGCTTCATAGTTAAAGGTATATTTGGCACCTTCGGATTTAGACGCCCAAATCATGGTTTCATGCGCATTGGTAAACCGCTTACCGCGGAAATTCGGCATTGGATTGGACTTGCGCCAAACCACATCGTTTAAAATCCAATAGCCATGGTTTTGAAGCGCCGAACCAACCCGGAAAATATTATGATACGAACCGATTACCCATATCGCCCCGCTTGGCTTCAAGATACGCCGCGCCGCTTTGAGCCAGTCATTGGTGAACCGGTCATAGGCCGCAAAGGATGAAAATTGATCCCAGGCATCATCCACTGCATCCACGCGGCTGTTATCTGGCCGATGCAGATCGCCTTTGAGCTGTAGGTTATAGGGTGGATCTGCAAAAATAAGATCGATCGAATTGCTTGGCAATTTGTTCATTTCAGCGATGCAATCGCCGCTGATAATTGTATTTAAAGGAAGCGCTTTGGCTTCCTTAGGGTGCGTCATAGTCTTCATTGTCTGCCTCTTGAACCGGCGCGTTTTTGCGCTCTTAGCTTGCCCCTAAAATGAGTCAAACATGATTCGGCGTCAATTTCTTTTTTGAATCAAAGGGTTATTTATTTTCTTGATACAATATATTGTGTACTGGCCGGAAAGAACGCCTATGGTGTGGGGTCACCCCTAGCCGCTGCAACGCCAAAATATGCTGCTTAGACGGATAACCGGCATTTTTTTCCCACCCATATCCGGGATTTTGCAGGCTCAGTTCGGCCATTAACCGGTCACGAACCGTTTTCGCGACAATGGATGCGGCCGCGATTGAAAGCGATTTGCTATCGCCCTTTACAATAGGTTGAGCCGGGATGCGGATTGGGTCTGGCACCCGGTTGCCATCGATCAAAAGATGGGCGGGTTGCGGGCTAAGCGCGGCGACTGCGTTGCGCATCGCCAAAAGGCTGGCCTGCAAAATATTGATCCTGTCGATCTCTTCGACCGAGACATGCGCGACAGAAACTGTCGCGCTTTTGAGGATCAGATCATAGAGATTTTCGCGGCGTTTGGCGGATAACTTTTTGGAATCGTTTAGCCCCTGCGGGATATTTGAGGGATCAAGAATAACCGCCGCAGCCGTAACAGGTCCGGCCAAAGGTCCGCGGCCAACCTCATCCACCCCGGCGATCAGGGGGTATCCCTGCGCCATCAAACTTTCTTCAAATGTAAAGTCCGGCCCATCCATGGGCAAAACAAACGCCATTAGGGATCAGGTTGCAAGGCGTAATATTCGGCTTTAGCGCGAAGCAAAGGTACAAATGCGGGGTGGCGATCCCGACAGGATTCGAACCTGTAACCTGCCCCTTAGGAGGGGGCTGCTCTATCCAGTTGAGCCACGGGACCTAAGAATTGATCTAGACCTATTTTAGGGATTTGTCATCTGGTAATACCCATCACCGCCAAGGATTTTTCATTAAATCCAGTGCATTGCACGCAACGTCTTGAAACTCTTTGGAACAATGGGATAACGTGCCTTAGCAACCCTTTTTTAGGAGCGTCCCTTTTGCGCGAAATACCGCCCCGCACTTTGACACTTCGAGATGTCTCAGAAGCCTCAGGGGTTTCGGACATGACTGTAAGCCGCGTCCTAAGGGGTCGGGGGGATGTATCCCATGCAACACGTGAAAAAGTTCTTCTGGCGGCTAAAGAGCTGGGCTATGTACCCAATAAAATTGCCGGCGCTCTGGCCAGTCAGCGGGTCAATTTGGTGGCTGTTATTATCCCCTCGATGTCCAATATGGTTTTTCCTGAAGTGATGATGGGCATAAACGATATTTTGGGCAAAACGGATTTACAGCCCGTTGTTGGCATTACGAATTATCTGCCAGAGCAAGAGGAAAAAGTACTGTATCAGATGCTGTCATGGCGGCCCTCTGGTGTCATTATTGCCGGTCTGGAGCACACAGATGCCAGCTCGAAGATGTTGCATGCTGCGGGCATTCCCATTGTTGAGATTATGGATACAGATGGCAGCCCGGTTGATTGTGCAGTCGGCATTTCACACCGCCGTGCAGGGCGGCAAATGGCGCAGGAAATTATTTCCGCAGGCTATCGGAAAATTGGGTTTCTTGGCACAAAAATGCCGCTGGACCATCGGGCGCGCAAACGATTCGAAGGGTTTACCGAGGCTTTGGCAAAATCTGGCATCGAAATCAGTGATCAAGAATTTTATTCAGGTGGATCGGCGCTGGCCAAGGGCCGCGATATGACAATTGAAATTCTGAAGCGCTCTCCAGATTTGGATTTTTTATACTACTCAAATGATATGATCGGAGCCGGAGGGCTTTTACATCTTTTAGGCAAAGGTGTTGATATCCCGCAAAACATAGGCTTGGCCGGCTTTAATGGTGTGGAACTGCTAGAAGGTTTACCGATGCAATTGGCAACAATGGATGCCTGCCGCAATGAAATTGGCCGGCGCGCTGCCGAAATAATCTGTGCCCGTATCGAGGGCACTTTTGATGATGGTGACAAGGTTATTGAACTGTCACCGACCTTAAACCTTGGATCTACCCTTCGAAGTTGACGGCCCTTGCATGCCAATATGAGTGCCTAAAATAGCCATCTCATAGGTGAAGAACTAGGAAATGCCATGTCTTTGTGTCGCTATGCTATTTATTTTGTGCCGGGCGGAGCGGTCGGGGCCTTTGGTGCAAAATGGTTGGGATGGGACGTGGGCGCGGCAACCCAACCCGATAGGATGGTTATAGAAGGTTTGCCCCGCCCACGCGAAATACTGACCAAAGCGGCGCGGAAATACGGACTGCATGCAACTTTAAAAGCGCCCTTTGCCCTTGCTGAGGATCGGCAAGAAGCTGATCTTGTTTCCTCTTTCAAAAGCTTTTGCAAAGCCCAAAAGCCAGTCTGCGCAGGACAGCTTAAATTCAGCCACGGGGGTGGGTTTTTATCCTTACGGCCCTCGCCTCCATTGCACGGGCTAAATCAATTGGCACAGCAATGCGTGATAAGTTTTGATCCATTTCGAAAGGCCGCAACCACCAAAGAGCTAGAGCGCCGGCGCAAAGCCAATTTGACCCCTGCACAAGATCATTTATTGCAAAGATGGGGATACCCCTATGTGATGGATGAATTTCGATTTCACATCACCTTAACGGGCCGCGTTGATGATTCAGAGGCTGAGCAGATTACCAACGCGCTTAAGCCGGCACTTGATCCTCTGCTTAGTGATCCATTTATCATCAACGAACTTGCTCTTGCAGCAGAACGAGCAGATGGACAGTTTTGTATTCTTGAACGGGCAAATCTGCTAGCTTAGGCGTGCATGTACACGTCTTGGAATCTGTGCTCTGGCACAAGTTAATTAAACGAATTTAGGAAGAGAGTTTGATGATCTCTTCTTTTATTCGGAGCTTTTGTTTCTTTAAATCGACGATGTGCAATGTATCTGCACCTGTGTTTTTTTGGGCCTGCTCAACAGCCTGTGATAACGCTTCATGTTTCTTTCTAAGTTCTTGAACATGCGCAACGACGCTCATATTAAACCTCCTTTTTTTTAATATTTTCATGTCACCATATTTTTCCCGACCTGTCACGCTGCATGTGCGAAATAGGCATAAAACGGTGAATACTTGCTTAAATTCGAATTAAATCTGGCAGATCATCAGAAAATTTTAGTCAAGTTTTGCGCCATCCCGCAAAACTCGACGCAATAAATCAGTATAACTATCGCCATCTTTGGTGTGCTCTTTGCCTTTGTGCATTATAATCGGCGCCTCAAGGCAAAACCCTGCGCGACCTGATTTACGTGCCCGCAAAATCAATAATTCGCTGGCCCGGCCAACGCGCGCGCTCAGCGGTAGAACCCGAAAGCTGCCAAGCTCTTTTGGAAGAGCGTGCAGCAATTCAGGCAAGCGCTCGCTGCGAAAAATGAAATGGACGTAGCCTTTTGGTTTTGTGCGTTTTGCAGCAACCGAGGTCCAGCAGGTAAGCGGTGTCTGTTCCCCCATCGACCTTTCCCGGGACGGATCGCCAGCAGGGGTTGTTTTTAACCGATCAAAATAAGGCGGGTTCGCAATAACATGATCAAATTGGCAGCTTTTCAATCCCTGCGGTAAAACAGCTAAATCGCCTGTAACCACATCCATTTGTATATTGTTGTATTGGGCATTTTCCATCGCCAGTTGAGCCAGAGCGGGTTGAATTTCTAATCCAGTGAGATGCAAATCAGGCACTCGATATCCCAGGCAAAGCGATGCCACGCCAACGCCGCAACCCAATTCCAAAACTGTCTGCTTTGCCTTGGCATTCACCGATGCCGCTAGCAAAACAGGGTCGATACCTGCCCGATAGCCATTACGGGGCTGTTTGATCAACAATTTGCCGCCCAGAAATTCATCAGCGGTGGTGTTTGATGACGCAACAGTCATGCGCAGGGAATTTTGTGGTCTTGCATTAAACTAGAGGCTTCTACCCAATTCAGGTCGATCACCATCAGACGGCGCGGCAATATGCCTAAGGAGCCCTCTAAAACACTTGTATTTACGTCCAGTTCAAAACTTTCTATACCTGCATCGTCAAGAACAGCCCGCGCATAGGCGATCACGGTTATATCATTTGTGCGCAGCAACTCTTTCATGAGCCCAAGAATAGTCAGGCAGTCGCGAATTGTCGAGACAGACAGAAAAAAGAGCACGGAATGTCGGTCGAAGTAATGACACATCCAAATGATAGTCTCGCTGCGCTTTTGGCGCCGAAACTGGCGGCTGTAAATTCCTTAATTTCCGAACGCATGGCCTCCGAACATGCGCCCCGCATTCCCGAGCTTACCGCGCATCTTGTTGCTGCTGGTGGCAAACGCTTGCGGCCCATGCTTACTTTGGCCAGCGCCATGATGTGCGGGTACAAAGGCCCCTTTGACATTCATCTGGCGGCAACCGTTGAATTTATCCACACGGCAACACTTTTGCATGATGACGTGGTTGATGAAAGCACACAGCGCCGCGGCCGTCCGACCGCAAATTTATTGTGGGATAATAAATCCTCGATCCTCGTGGGCGATTATTTATTTTCACGTGCTTTTCAGCTGATGGTGGAAACCGGATCGCTACAAGTGTTGGATATTTTGTCAAACGCCTCGGCGACCATTGCCGAAGGCGAAGTCCTGCAATTAACCGCGGCGCGTGATTTAAGCACAAGCGAAGAGATTTATATGCAAGTGGTGCGCGGCAAGACCGCAGCGCTTTTTTCCGCCTCAACGGAAGTGGGCGGCATCATTGCTGGCGCCCCCCAAACGCATTGCAAGGCGCTTTATGATTATGGCGATGCTTTAGGAATTGCGTTTCAAATTGTTGATGATCTGCTTGATGTCACCGGCGATAGCAGCGTCACAGGAAAAAATGTAGGGGCTGACTTTCGGGAAAGAAAACTGACGCTTCCCTTCATTAAAACCATTTCAAAAGCCAATACCGAAGAGCT
This sequence comes from Paracoccaceae bacterium, assembly GCA_902512685.1. Classification (GTDB taxonomy): domain Bacteria; phylum Pseudomonadota; class Alphaproteobacteria; order Rhodobacterales; family Rhodobacteraceae; genus CABZJG01. The sequence continues at coordinate 16,035 of CABXKH010000028.1, forward strand.
GGAATTTTGGTCACGAACAATTGCAAAAGGCGCGCAGAAAGACGGCGATTTAGAGCGCGCTCTTGATCTTCTTTCCCTGCATGGTGCAATCGACGAAACCCGCCAAGATGCGCTGCATTGGGCAAAACGGGCACAAAACGCCATCTTGCTCCTGCCAGAACATGATATTCGCGATATTCTTCACTCGCTGGCAATTTATGTGGTGGATAGGATCAATTAAGCCCCGCTATCAGTGAGGCTTTGGGTTGCCACAACCCACCAGTTTGGATAGCGATGTTTCAGCAAGGCCGCCAAACTGTCACACTGCTCGGCGGTTTCGGTAATGGCAAAACAGGTTGCACCAGATCCGGACATTCGTGCCAGTTTCGTTTCTTCAAAGGCATTTAAAGCCGCTAAAACAGCCCCAATGGCTGGCTGCAGTTTGAGCGCTGGCCGCTCAAGATCATTGCGCTGCGCATTGAGCCAGATCAACCAATTGGACAGATCATTAGGGCTTGGCATATCCGCAGGGAGTGGCGGGTTTTCTTTTTGCGCTAAGGATTGAAAAACGTCAGAGGTATTTAATGACACTCCGGGGTTTACCAAAACAATAGGAACCGAAGGCGGCGGCCCCATGCGTGTTAACCGTTCCCCTATCCCACTCATGCGGGTCAGATCAGCACACATACACACGGGCACATCTGCGCCCAAACCCGTCAGATCCGTTTCTGGCGCGCAAGCCTTGGGATAGAGTTTTGAAAGGGCCCGGATGGCTGCGGCTGCATCACTAGAGCCGCCCCCAATCCCCGCAGCAGGCGGAAGGTTTTTTTCTAGGCGAATGAAAGCGCCGCCGCCGGGGTTTGTCATTTCGGCCGCACGCAAAACTAGGTTGTCAGCACCTTGAGGGATATCTTGCGCATATGGACCCGACAGCTTCAATCCCAAATCGGTTTGCGGGGATACTGAAAGCCGATCTCCAAAAGCGGTAAAAAGCACCAGTGAATCCAGCAAATGATAGCCATCGCTGTTTTGTCCTGTCACATGTAAACATAAATTGACTTTTGCAGGTGCAAATTCGTCAATCATTGCTTTGAGCAACGGTCAATGGATCCGCGCCTTCTTCTTGCAGCACCACATCCAAACCCACATCAAGCTTCCGTCTAATGCGGTCGGCTTCAGCTTCTTCTGGGTCAAAAGACAACGCCCTTTGCCATTGAAAATGCGCCTCGCGTTTGCGCCCCACAGCCCAGTACACATCACCAAGATGGTCGTTTACAATCGGATCGACGGGCTCTAACTCGGCAGCGCGCTCTAAATGTGGAACTGCTTCTTCATACTGCTGCATGCGGAACAAGACCCAGCCAAGACTGTCTACGATGAACCCGCTGCTGGGCCGAAGATCAACGGCCTTTTCAATCATCGCCAAAGCCTCATCTAGCTGAACTTTCTTTTCAACTAGCGAATATCCCAAGTAATTCAGGACCAGCGGTTGATCCGGTTTAAGCCGCAATGCTTCGCGAAAGTCGTGATCTGCTTTGGGCCATTCATTCAAGCGTTCATAAGCTATTCCACGGGCATAAAAAAGCCGCCAAGCGGATTTATCTTCTGAATTGCTCAGTTCAATGGCGTCATTAAAAACCTCTATGGCGTCTTGATATCGTTCTTCATATCGCAGGATATTGCCCAGCGTACGATAGGCACGAACCATGGTTGGGTGGCTGCGTGTCAGGTTTTTTAGGGCCTCAATAGCACCCGCGACATTGCCGCTGTCCCGAAGGGCTTCGGCGCGTCCCAATTCAGCAAGATGAAAAATCGGGTTATCGGGGGAAATTTCCTGATAGACTTTCGTCGCCAAATCATATTGGCCCATATTTTCCAAGACCTGCGCAGTCAGCAAAATGGCTTCCACATGTTCGCGTGATAGCAACTCTGCAACACGGGCATGCATCAAAGTATATTCATCCTGCGCCTCGGAGCCTAGCGCTTTTGCGATGGCATAAAACACCTCTGCTATGCCGTCAGAAACAGATCCGATAAGTCGCTTATCCGGCATATGGTTAGCTATAATATCGGCGCGCATTTGGAACAGTTCAGGATCTAAATTCTCTCCAAAATAGGTCTCCAGAACTGCTTCTGCGTGATCAAACTCGCCCTGCGCCATCAAAGATTGCAATCTTACAATAATAGCACGACGCGTCAAGGCGCCCGCGTCTTGTCCAATGTCTTGAAAGATCGTCTCGGCAGCCTCAAAATCCCCCATGACATGATGCATCAAAGCCCTGTGATAACTCACAAGCCCCCGAGATGGCTCTTGATCTTTTAACGCATCCATCTTTGCAAGGGCCGCTTGGACATCGCCTGCCCCTACGTTTGCCCATGCCAATAGCAAATCATCCACAACATTGTGGCCGATACCTTTTCCGGCATCCAGTAGCCCAATAAGCCCATTAAAATCTTCCCTTTGAACAGCTTTTGCTATCAAGGCAACATGGGCGACTTGACTATCGGCACCGGCATTAACAACCTGATCAGCAATTGGAAAAACGTCCTCAAAAACACCGAGTGCGATTTTTGAAAGAATTAGGGTCTCCATTGCATCAATATTGCTTAGATCTTGGCTGACAACTTGCTGCAGATATGTAGAAGACGTCAGAAAATCCCGTGCAAAACTTGCATGTCGAGCAGCCAAATATGGTCCAGCAAGCCCGTGTTCCGCTGCAGCTGGTTCGATCAGAGCAAGAGTAAGGGCAAGTAAAAGCGGTTTTTTAATCAACAGGCCGGTCTCATAAAGTTGTTTTGTGCCTATAAACTAGGGCTTACAACTGGCCAAAGCAATGGCGAGCATGCCCCACAAGCATTAAAACCGTGTTATTTCGTATGCCAGTCAGAGCATCAGTGGCATCCATTACGTCACTGCCCGTTACATATTGGGGTAGTTGGGGCCATCTCCGCCTTGCGGTGTGACCCATGTAATATTCTGGCTTGGGTCTTTGATATCACAAGTTTTGCAGTGCACACAGTTTTGAAAATTGATTACAAAACGGTCCTCTTTTCCCTGCTCGGACACAACCTCATAGACACCCGCCGGGCAATAGCGCTGTGCCGGCTCGGCATAAGTGGGTAGGTTCACCGCCAAAGGCACATCAGCATCAGAAAGCTGCAAATGCGCTGGCTGATGCTCTTCATGGTTTGTCATTGAAAATGACACGTTGGTTAAGCGGTCAAAGCTTAGTTTTCCATCTGGCTTCGGGTAGTCAATGTACTGATGTTTGGCCGCTGGTTCTGTGGCCTGTGCATCGGTTTTACCATGCTTTAAAGTGCCAAACAGCGAAAAGCGAAAGATCGTTTGAAACCACATGTCAAATCCGCCGAGCGTAAGCCCCCCAAGAGGGCCAAAACGGCTGTTTAGTGGCGCAACATTTCGGACCTTTTTTAGATCCTCGCCAACGGGTCCTTTGCGCAATGAAGCATCATAATCTTCAAGAACATCGCCAGAGCGGCCCGATTTAATCGCTTGATACGCAGCCTCGGCCGCTTCAATACCTGAATGCATTGCATTATGATTGCCTTTGATCCTTGGCAAATTGACAAGACCGACCGAACAGCCCAGCAAGGCGCCGCCGGGAAAGGCCACTTGTGGGATGGATTGAAAGCCGCCCTTGGTCACCGCACGTGCGCCATAAGCCACCCGCTTTGCGCCCTCAAGCAGCGCGGCAATCTTCGGGTGGTGTTTAAAGCGTTGAAATTCCATATAGGGAAAAAGATGCGGGTTCTTATAATTCAGATCGACAATATAGCCGACGTAAACCTGATTATTATCCAGATGATAGACGAAAGAGCCACCGGAATTCTTGAACCCCAAAGGCCAGCCCATGGTGTGGGTGACTTCGCCTTCATTATGGTTTTCTGGTTTCACTTCCCAGATTTCCTTCATGCCGATGCCAAATTTTGGCACATCGCATTGGGCCGCTAAGTCATATTTTTCCAGCACCTGCTTGGACAATGATCCACGCACACCTTCGGATAAAAATACATATTTGCCGTGCAATTCCATGCCGGGCTCATACCCGTCTGAGGGCGTGCCGTCTGGGTTTTTGCCAAACTCGCCGGCTACAACGCCTTTGACTTCGCCTTTCTCGCCAAACACCAATTCCGAACAGGCCATACCGGGAAAAATCTCGACCCCTAGCTCTTCGGCCTGCTCTGCCATCCAGCGGCACACATTGCCCATTGAAACAATATAATTCCCGTGGTTGTTCATCAAAGGTGGCATCACCAAATTAGGAAGCCGTATTTGACCAGCTTCTCCTAAAACATAAAAATTGTCCTCTTTTACCGGTACGGTGAGCGGCGCGCCACGTTCTTTCCAATCGGGCATCAAACGGGTGAGTCCAGAGGGGTCCAGAACCGCGCCAGAAAGAATATGCGCACCCACCTCGGACCCTTTTTCCAACACTACAATTTCAAGATCAGGGTCAAGCTGCTTAAGCCGTATGGCCGCCGAAAGGCCCGAAGGACCCGCTCCGACAATCACCACATCATATTCCATTGCTTCCCGTTCGGTATCAGACATTTGCTTTCCTCATTGGGGTATGCACATTGTATTGTGAGCATGAATATCCTGCTCAAAAGCCCAAGGTCAATCTAAACGCGGCGGTAATTTAACCTTTTGCGGCTGTGTTTTGGGCATAAGGTCGCAGACAGCTTGTAACATTGATATGTTTTTCTTGCATTCTCAGGTGGCCTTAGTCCAAATATTCTTTATAAACGAGCAAATCGTCGTTTTTAGCGACCTGTGACAAAGCGGATTTGAAATGGAAAAAATTCCAATGACACGCGCGGGATACACTGCGCTTGAGACTGAGCTAAAGCAGCTGAAATCGGTGGAGAGACCAGCGATTATCAGAGCGATAGCGGAGGCACGCGAACATGGTGACCTATCAGAAAACGCCGAATATCACTCGGCCCGCGAAAAGCAGAGTTTCATCGAAGGACGCGTCAAAGAGCTTGAAAGTGTTCTTTCGCTTGCAGAGGTGATTGATCCTTCGCAAATGACAGGCTCGATTAAATTTGGGGCAACTGTATGTCTGGTGGATGAAGACACTGACGAAGAGAAAACCTGGCAGATTGTAGGCGAGCACGAAGCCAGCATTGAGCGCGGCCTATTAAATATCAAATCACCTTTGGCGCGGGCACTGATCGGCAAGGAAGACGGCGACAGTGTAGAAGTAAAGACCCCTGGAGGGGAAAAATCATACGAAATCTTGAGTATTAAATATTCCTGACGTCAATTCATAATCAATTGTTTTAAATGACTGAACAAAAACATCTACGGGCGCCGTCTAACGGCATATCCACAGGCGCAAGCCGTCAAACCCTCAGTGCAATCAGCGTCGGCACGATCGTTCTGGCCGTGATATGGGTTGTTTTTTGTGGATTTGTATTTTGGAATACCCCCCCGCAGAACACAAATGCTGTTTTGATTTTCATCGGAGCGGCAATTTTACCAGCCGCTCTTCTTGCTGTCTGTGCCGTGATGGTGGAAAAATCAAGGCTTTTACAACAAGATACCCAAAGGCTGCATACTGCAGTCGAAGCATTGCGCCATTCCTTTATCGAACAAAATCAAAGCGATGGTCAGGCAAGCTTTGAAGCCTCTATAAGTCGAAAGTTAACCGAGATTGGTGAAGAACAACGTAAAATACAAAGCCTGCTCAACCAATTGCCCACGACACAAGCGGATGGCGCAGCAGGGCAATCATCCCCTGCCAGTGATGCCAATCATCAAGAAGAAACCAACGACCAAACCGTGTTGGAACTTGGGACACCGCTTGAGAGTTTTAAAGCGCCCCTATCAAACGCCGATTTTATCCGCGCACTGAACTTTCCCGAAACCCCTGACGATAGAATTGGCTTTGCGGTCATGAACCGCGCGATGAAAGATCACCTGACAGCGCAAATGATCCGCGCCGCTCAGGATATTTTAACATTGCTCAGCCAAGACGGTATTTACATGGACGATCTGCGGCCAGACATGGCACGACCAGATGTCTGGCGGCAGTTTGCAAAAGGCGAGCGTGGCAGAGCGATTGCCGCATTGGGCGGCATACAAGATCGTTCCTCTTTGGCTTTAAGCAACGGGCGGATGAAGCAAGACGCTGTTTTCCGCGATACCGCACATCATTTCCTGCGCGTTTTTGACACTTGTTTTTCAAAATTTGAGCCAACCGCAAGTGATGCGGAAATCTCTGCTTTTTCTGAAACGCGCACGGCGCGGGCCTTTATGCTTTTGGGGCGGGTGGCCGGCACCTTTAGTTAAAAGACCACGCTTTACAGGCTTTGGCTCACAGACCCAGTGCGTTAAAGGGTATAAATCGAACCTTGTCTCCGGGTTTGATTGTAGCGGCTTCTTCGCCAAGCTCGACCAGACCCTCGGCCCAACTCAACCCACTAATACGGCCAGATCCTTCCGAGCCAAAGGCCTCTACGCGGCCTTCTCTTATCCGTGCGCGCAAAAATTCTCTTCGGCCGGGCTTTTTGGATTTATGGAATGCCGCTGGCACGCTAAAACCATGCGGGACTGGCCAGCCTCCTCCGGCCATCTGCTGCAAAGCCGGCGCCGCAAAAATGGCCGTACATACAAACGCAGCAACCGGATTTCCGGGCAGTCCAAACACCGGCACGCCCTGCCAAAGCCCCATAGCCAGTGGCCGACCCGGCTTAACCGCGACGCGCCAAAGCGCCATTGATCCGGTGCTGTTCAGCAAAGCTGACATATGGTCTTCTGCGCCTGCAGACGCGCCCCCCGATGTCAAAATCACATCACATTTATTGGCTGCATTGTCCAATTGCGCGCGCAGCTTTTTGGGATCATCCGGCGCCTTCCCTAGATCCACTGCTGCATATCCCAACCGGCGCAAAAGCCCCAAGAGCATTGGGCGGTTGGCATCATAAATTTGACCAAAATCTGCTGATTGTGAAGCTTCGATCAATTCATCGCCGGTCGATAAAACACCGACGCATAAGCTTTCACACACAGGTACATCTGCGATGCCGACAGAGGCAAAAAGCCCTAAATCGGCCACAGTAATCTTGCGGCCCTTGCTTAAAACACATTGGCCCGCTTGAATATCTTCGCCCATCAACCGGGTGTTTTTTCCTTGGAGCAACGGGCCGTGAAAGGCAACTTCTTGTCCATCAGTGGCGACATCTTCTTGAAGCACAATCGTGTCGACCCCTTTGGGCAGGGCAGCCCCGGTTAAGACCTGTATCGCCGACCCTTTTGGAACGCTTCCTTGGTAAGGCTGACCCGCTGCTGCGCGGCCTTTGATCAGCGGCAGAACCAGCGGAGCGCTCTGATCGCTCAGCGTACCATCAAAGCCGTATCCATCTACAGCACTATTGGCGTGTGGCGGGCTGCTACGCCGTGCATAAAGATCGCTAGATAAAAACCGCCCAACCGCCTGCTGAAGCGGAAGCTCAGTCGAAGCGACCCGGCACGTCAGTTTTTCTTTTAAAAGCGCGAGCGCCGTTTCAACAGGCATCCAGTCCACGCCTGCAGGCAAAGCAAAACAATCATCACGCAAAGGCGGCGGTGTAATCATTGGCGCCCCCGCACAAAAGAGCTGCCCATAATCCATCCTTCTTCAATTCGAATATTTGCAGGTATATCGGCAGGGATAAAGCTTTGAAAGACGGGGTCGGTTTGAAACATGCATTGCAACTCGTCACAACTGCCACGGACCTGCTGCGCATCCAGAATATGATAGAGCTGATCCGGCCAGTGCTTGATGTAATCTGCTGCGATCTCTTTTGCGGTCAGGATGCTTGGGTAAATTTCGGCCAGCACCACAGATGCGCGCTGCAAAAGCTTGCTTCCCTCGATCGGCCAGACCTGACAGCGTTTGCCAAGCCAATTGCGTAGCCCTGCAAGGTATGGCAAGCCCAGCAAAGATTGCGATCCCACCGCGCCGGTGGTGTACAGCTTCCAAGAACTTTGGGCCTTTGCCGCAAGATCAGTTTGCCGATACTCTGGTAATCCATGGGAATGGCGCGCCGCGCCTTTATGCGGCAGCCCCGGCAATTTAAGGTGCGCAGGTGCCCCCCAAAAGGGGCCAAGGCCCGCAAAGATTTTATTGATCTTGGCGGCCACCTCAAATCGGTTGTTGCTGTTATCTGGACCATCTTCAATCCGCTCATTTAACCAATCCCATATAGCCAACGCCTCTGGCTTGCCGGTCAGGGCTTGGGCAAAGCCTTGCGGATAGCCAAAGGAAAAATCAAATCCGACAAATATTTTCCGGCCAGCCGTCATTTCTATTTCTAGCAGTTCATAAAGATGCTGCATGACTGCGTGCCGCGTGCGAAAATACTGCGGGTGCGCGGCCGGAGACCCAAGTCGCTGCGCACATAAATAAATCGCATTTTTCACCGGAGTTTTAGCGGAGGGCTTGGAGCGTGCAGACCAATCGATAGCAATGATTGTATCTATGCTCACAGCGCCACCTCTGACTGGATGAAATTTGCAATAGCTGCTGTATCATCAAGATCAAAAACGGGTCGATCAAGAGCCATCGCAACATCGCTTGCAACCGCGTGAATGGTCGGGTCATTTGTGGCAATAAGCTCCGTGCCTGTGACCGCACGAAAGGTTTCTATCTTAGGATGGCGGTCGCGCTTAAACCCTTCAATCAGAACCAGATCAACAGGCGAAAGCTTTGCAAGCAACACCTCAAGGCTTGGCTCATCTTCTGCGCGCAGCTCATGCATCAGCGCAAAGCGGTTGCGCGAGGCCAGTAAAACCTCGCTTGCGCCCGCCACTCTATGGCGATGACTGTCTTTGCCGCTGCGGTCCACATCAAAACTGTGATGGGCGTGCTTAATTGTGGATACCGAAAAACCGCGTTTGACAAATTCACTGACCAATCTTTCCATCAGGCCCGTTTTGCCCGAATTCTTCCACCCTGTAATGCCGTAGATTTTCATACTTGATCCTTTAGCAATGCATTTGCCGTTTCCAAATCCTGCGGCGTGTTCACATTAAAGAACGGATCAAACGGTGTCGATGAAAACGGGGCCTCACGCGCGTTATGCATTTCTGTCCATTGTACAATTTTGCGCAGCCCGTTTTGCAAATGCCCGCGCAAGTCTTCTCTTAAAGCAACCGGCCAAAGACCAAAGGTAGGCTGGCGCATAGACACGCCATTTGGGTCTTTTGTAGCGGCAAGAGCCAAAGGCGCATCCATGCCTTCTGAGGCTAAGATGAGCTGGGGCACAAGATCACAGGGGAAAAACGGCGTATCCGCAGCAACCGTGACGATGTGATCACCGCCCTGCCCAAAAGCCCAGTCTAAACCTGCTAGAACCCCGGCAAGCGGCCCAGCATATCCGTCAATACTGTCGGGGAAAACGGGCAGTCCAAGATCATCGAACCGATTGGAGACTCCGTTAGCATTCAATCCGACCTGTGCAACCTGCGGCTCAAACCGCTCAACGACCCGGGCCATCATCGATTGCCCCTGCAGCAACAGACGACCTTTATCCCCGCCGCCCATGCGGCGGGCCAGACCGCCCGCCAGTATCACTCCGAGCGGCTGCTTCATTTTTCTAGCCCTTTGCGCACTGCTGCTTTTGGATCGTCTGGAATTTTATCCATATCTGCATCCCAAATCAGTCGCTCTTCACCGGCAAGGCACACAAACCGCTTGCCGCGCAGTCGTCCGATCAAGGTAAGACCTACCTGCTTCGCAATCTCGACCCCCCACGCTGTAAACCCCGAACGGGAAGCAAGGATGGGGATACCCATATGAGCGGTTTTGATCACCATTTCCGATGTCAATCGGCCCGTAGTATAAAGTATTTTATCACTTGCCGTTACCGATTCAGACAGCATCCATCCCGCGACTTTATCCACGGCATTATGACGCCCAACATCTTCCATATAAACCAGTGGCTGATCTTGGCGGCACAGCACCGTCCCGTGGATAGCACCAGCTTTTAAATAAAGTGAAGGCGTACGGTTGATGGCGGCGGCGAGTGTATAGAGCCAGGATGTTTTTATGTCCGAGCGGGGCAATCTTACCTTTTCAAGACCTTCCATCATATCGCCAAACACAGTTCCAACGGCGCATCCGCTTGTGCGGGTTTTCTTTTGCAGTTTTGATTCGTAATCCGTGGTTCGCGCCGTGCGCACAACAATGGTTTCAAGCTCTTCATCAAATGAAATATCCGTGATCTGATCATCAGCTTGCAGCATGCCCTGATTGCGCAAAAACCCAAGCGCTAGATACTCTGGATAATCGCCAATGGTCATGGCTGTGACAATTTCCTGCGAATTGAGGAAAATCGTCAACGGCCGCTCTTCGACAACATTAAGCACTTGGCGCTGGCCATGATGATCTAAACCCGTTAATTGAGCGGTTAAGCCGCGTGCAGCACTCATCGGCGCGATCAGATACTCAGTGGTCGGTTTGGTCATCAATATTTGCCCCAAGGCTAATTTCGAATTGCATCTCTCTATTGTGCTACTTTAGGTATCAGATATGTCAATCCCAGAACCGTCAGGTTTTTTCATACAAGGTGTTTTAAACGGCGCCCCACATTCGCTTGTCATCGGGCCGTTCGGGTTTTTATTCGGCGTGGTCGCAACTGAAGCGGGTCTTAGTATTTTTGAAACGCTGAGTTTCAGCGTTCTTGTGGTGGCTGGTGCAGCGCAGCTTACCGCGCTGGAATTGATGCAAGATAACACCCCCACCGTGATTGTAATTTTATCCGCTTTGGCTTTGAATTTGCGCATGGCGCTCTATTCGGCCTCGCTGACACCGCATTTGGGCACTGCGAGATTTTGGCAAAGGGCGGCGGTGGCGTATTCACTGGTTGACCAAAGCTATGCCACGAGCATTCTGCAATATGAAAACAACCCCGAAATGACCATGCCGCAAAAACTGACCTTTTTCTTTGGTGTTGCAGCCTCTGTAATTCCGGTTTGGTACCTACTCACTTTTCTAGGGGCATTGGTCGGTCAATCCATTCCGACGGATATCCCTTTGGACTTTGCAACCCCGCTGACATTTATTGCCCTGCTGGCCCCTTTGCTTCGCAGCCTGCCACATATTCTTGCCGCTCTGGCTTCGGTCATTGCGGGGCTTTTGTTTCATACCATGCCTTATAATCTTGGGATTATGCTCGCAGGTGTGATCGGGATGAGTGTCGGTGCATGGAGTGAACAGCGCGAGTTTGGAGAGCACCACAGATGAACTTTGCACAAGACAGCAATATATGGCTTGTTATCTGGGCGCTGGGTCTGGGCACGTTTGGCTTGCGATTTTTATTTCTTGGATTGGTCGGAGACAGAAAGATGCCGGTCTGGGTTCTGCGCCATCTGCGCTATACCGCTGTCGGGCTACTGCCCGGTTTGATCGCGCCGATGGTGCTATGGCCGGATGCCACGGGCGGTATGCTGGATTGGCCCCGTTTAATCGCCGCAATAGTCACCTTGGCGGTGGGATACAAAACTAAAAACATATTTGCCGCAATCTTGCTTGGGGGCATCTGTCTTTATACCATCGGGCAAATGGTATAGGCTTTGTAACTTGCGAACATAGGGGCAGCGACTGCCATTACACATCACGCGTTTAGATTACGTGTAATATTTAACCGTTGACGAGCGCTAAAAATACCAGAAAGACCACGCAGACAATCGCTGTTTTGCTCACTAAAGACATAAACCCATCAAAAGTTTTTTCTTGGACTTCTGTGTCCATTGATCCGTGCTCGTGCTTGGCCATCCGGCTACTCCTCGTCAAAAGCTGTTGCTGTGTCTTTAGCTGATTTGTTCGCCTCTGTCATCCTTTACTCGCGCTCTTTCGATGCTGCCTCTCGTCGCACCCCAGCAAAGGCTCAAATACCTCTGAGCGGCTTAAACGGCCTGTGGATGTGCAAAGTCCTAGCTTTGATAGCGATAGACACCATCGCTGTCCAAGCAGCGGGTTACATCACCTTTCAAGTAAAGATGGTTGAGATGCGCCACCGCTTCGACCAGTGCCAAACCATATTCATCTTCGTCAATATGCCGCTTGAAAAGGGCCTGATAGCACTCAGTGGCTGCTTTCGGCTGATCTAAAAAAGCGACCAGTCTTTCCAAAGCGCCATGGTGGTTTTCAATCATTTGTTTAAACCGAAATGGCAGACCTTTGAACGGAAGTTTATGACCTGAAAGAACCAATTGATCCGGATGTGCCAATTTGGCCAACCGGCCGCAAGACTCAAACCAATCGCCGACCGGATCCGCCTCTGGCTCTGTGGCATATACCCCAAGGTTCGGGCTAATCGATGAAATAATCTGGTCCCCGGCAAGCACCAGATTATCAGAGCTATTCCATAGGGTAGCATGCTCTGGTGCATGGCCATTTCCCATATGCACCTGCCAGTGCCTGCCGCCAATTTCAATCACATCATCCTGCTGTATCCTGCGATATCCAAGAGGCATCGGATGGACCGCATCGGCAAAATTAAACGGTTTGCCATTGGCCCGCTCATCAATGATTTTTGGCGCCATTCCAGCGCGCCGCCAAAACTGCAATGTCTCTGGCGGCGGCGTTTTCTGAACATCCAGACAAAGCATCCGCGCCATCAGCCAAGCGGTGCGCGTTGTCCAAAGCTCGGCATTCAGTTCGCTTTGAAACCAACCTGCAAGCCCAATATGATCGGGATGATGGTGGGTAATGATCACCCGCCCCACAGGTTTTTCCGATAAAAGACCGGCAAGCAAGTCGCGCCAGATCTGTCGGGTTGCGCGCAACCCTAGTCCGGTATCAATAATGGTCCAGCTATCGTCATCGTCCAGAACATATGCATTAACATGGTCCAACTTCATCGGCAGTGGCAACCTGATCCAATACACCCCTTTGGCCACTTCGATTGCAGAGCCAATCTCTGGCGGCGAGGTCCAAGGGGTCTCGATCCGTTGTAAATCTTTCACCATCTTTAAACCAACTCATACGGGTGAAAGGCGTAAATATCCTTAGCTCCCTGCCGTGCCTGATCCAA
>CABXKH010000029.1 GCA_902512685.1 Paracoccaceae bacterium
GGCCCAGCAGCCCGAATACCGAACCGGCCGGAATTGTTAAATCAATGCCGCTGAGTGCCGGGCGTAATGGGGCGCCACGGCGCTGGGCATAGGTTTTTTGCAGACCTCGAATTTCGATAGCGCTCTGCTGTAACACGCTCTTGCCCCTTGTTCGCTAATCGCTCATAAGACTGGTAAAGCACAGACAGCCAAAAGGGAATGGGTCGATGATAACTCCGGCACCTCAAACCAAAATTGTTGACAGCTATCGTGTGGCGTGTGACGGCGGCAATGCATGCGGCGAGGGCGCGCTTGGGCATCCTCGTGTTTGGTTGCAAATCCCAACGGACCAGGGGTGGGTCGAATGCCCATATTGTGATTGTAAAATGATCCACCGCGATTTTGCTGATGAAAGCTGACGCTGGTCTCTAACATCTTTACCAACAGTCAGCGCAGCGATTTTGCGCCAGCCTGCCGCATAAAGGCAATGGTCAACAGCTTTAGGCTGATGTAGAAATTCAGGTGTAGCAATTGATCAAGGACACCGCGAAATGAATTTTGGCAAAGGTCACCACCTTCACTTGATCGACGGCTCGGCATTTATCTTTCGCGCCTATCATGCATTGCCGCCGCTGACCCGCAAATCCGACGGGCTTCCCATCGGGGCAGTCAGCGGCTTTTGCAATATGCTGCAGCGCTATGTGGAAACCAATACCGGGCCCGATGCGCCCACCCATGTCGCCGTTATTTTTGACAAAGGCAGCCATACGTTTCGCAACGATCTTTATGATCAGTACAAAGCCAACCGCGATGAAATGCCTCAAGATCTGCGCCCGCAGATGCCGCTGACCCGCGAGGCGACCCGCGCCTTTAATATCGCTTGCGAAGAATTGGTGGGCTATGAGGCCGACGATATCATTGCAACGCTTGCGGTGCAGGCGCGCGATGCCGGCGGCCGGGTCACTATTATCAGTTCCGACAAAGACCTGATGCAACTGGTGGGCGGCGGTGTGGAAATGTATGATGCGATGAAAAATCGCCGCATTGACCGTGACGGGGTATACGAAAAATTTGGCGTCTTTCCGGAACGTGTTGTGGATATACAGGCCTTGGCGGGCGATAGCGTCGATAATGTCCCCGGTGCGCCGGGCATCGGGGTAAAAACCGCCGCCCTTCTGATCAACGAATATGGGGATCTTGACACCCTGCTTGAACGTGCGGGTGAAATCAAACAGCCCAAGCGCCGTGAAAGCCTGATGACCAATGTTGATCAAATCCGGCTGTCTAGGCAGCTTGTGCAGCTTGACTGCGCAACGCCGCTTGCCTTTTCGCTTGATGATCTTGAAGTGCGCGATCCTGATCCAGAGGTTTTGCTTGGCTTTCTTGGCGATATGGAATTTCGCACCCTGACCAAGCGGATTGCCGATAAGCTGGGCGTCGAAGCGCCGGTCATTGCCGAACAAACCACTGCGGCAGAGGACGGTGGGGGACAACCTGAAAAAATTGCCTTTGATCCCAGCGCCTATGAGTGCGTCACCGATATTGAGGCACTGCAAAGATGGATCGAAAAAATTCAAGAGCGCGGCACTGTGGCCGTGGATACGGAAACCACATCTTTAAATGAAATGCGCGCCGAGCTGGTGGGAATATCGCTTTGCGTCGAAGCCGGCAGCGCCTGCTATATTCCGCTGACCCATAAAGAGGGCGCAGCGGATGATTTATTTGGCTCGGCGCAACTGTCTGAGGGCCAATTGCCCATGGATGCGGTGCTGAGCACGCTAAAGCCGCTACTTGAAAGCCCATCGATCCTAAAAATTGGCCAGAATATGAAGTATGACGCGAAAATATTTGCCCGCCACGGCATTCGCGTTGATCCGATTGATGATACCATGCTGTTGTCTTATGCGCTGCATGGCGGGCTGCATGGCCATGGTATGGATGCGCTCTCAGAGCGCTATCTTGATCACAGCCCTATCCCGATTAAACCGTTGCTGGGCGCTGGCAAATCGGCGATCACCTTTGACCGGGTCAGCATCGAAGACGCTGTGCCCTATGCGGCCGAAGATGCCGACATCACTTTGCGGCTTTGGCAAACCCTTAAGCCGCGCCTGCATCAAAGCCGCGTCACGCGGGTCTATGAAACGCTTGAGCGGCCCTTGGTGCCGGTTTTGGCCGAAATGGAAATGACCGGAATTAAAGTTGACCGTGATACGCTATCACGAATGTCCAACGCCTTTGCCCAGAAAATGGCCGGGCTTGAAGCCGATATTCATGAACTTGCCGGCGAAAGTTTCAATGTGGGAAGCCCCAAGCAGCTTGGTGAGATCATGTTCGACAAACTGGGCTATGAGGGCGGCAAAAAAGGTAAAACCGGTGCTTATTCCACGGGCGCCGATGTTTTAGAAGACTTGGCCACGATCCACGATTTGCCCAAACGCGTGCTGGATTGGCGCCAGCTGAGCAAGCTGAAATCGACCTATACCGACGCGCTGCAAGATCACATCAATCCCGAAACCGGCCGCGTGCATACCTCTTATGTGATAGCCGGTGCCAATACTGGCCGCTTGGCGTCAACTGATCCGAATTTACAAAATATCCCCGTTCGAACCGAAGATGGCCGGCGTATCCGCGAAGCCTTTATTGCCGAGCCGGGAAAGGTTCTGGTCAGTCTTGATTATAGCCAGATTGAGTTGCGCATATTGGCCCATGTGGCCAGTATCGATAGCCTCAAGGCCGCCTTTCGCGAAGGTCAGGATATTCATGCCATGACGGCATCGGAAATGTTTGATGTGCCGCTGGATCAGATGACGCCGGATATTCGCCGGCAGGCCAAAGCGATTAACTTTGGCGTCATCTATGGAATTTCCGGTTTTGGTCTGGCGCGCAATCTGCGTATTCCGCGCAGCGAAGCACAGGGCTTTATCGACCGCTATTTCGAACGTTTTCCGGGCATTCGTGAATATATGGATACCACGGTTAAATTTGCCAAAGACAACAGCCGCGTTGAAACCCTGTTTGGCCGCGTTATTCATACGCCTGAAATCAATGCCAAAGGGCCGGCAGCCGGATTTGCCAAACGCGCAGCCATCAACGCGCCGATCCAGGGCACGGCGGCCGATATCATTCGCCGCGCCATGATCCGCATGCCGCAGGCAATTGCCGAACTGCCTGCCAATATGTTGCTGCAGGTGCATGACGAGCTGTTGTTTGAGGTGGATGAGGATCAGGTTGATCCACTGGTTGCGGCCGCCAAAGCGGTGATGCAAGAGGCCGCTGATCCAGTGGTGCATTTAGATGTGCCGCTGGTGGTTGATGCCGGTCAAGGCGCTCATTGGGCCGCCGCGCATTAATCGCAAAAAACACAGCCGTAAAAAGCTAAAATTGCGCAATTGTTGTCTATTTCGGCGGTTTTTGGCACACCTGCGCAAAATTGACGTGATACCGACGCGGTACAGTCACCTGTTTTTGGCTGGTTTATAGGGTCTAAAGTCCCAAAGATATGGGTTTGACGACCTAGGGTCACCAGTGCATGGTGGCAAGACAAATTTAGCAAAAGGACGCCCGATGGGAACGCTTCACAAAAATTATATCTCTGGGGAATGGGCCGCAGGGCAAAGCGAAATTGAAAACCGAAACCCGTCGGATTTATCCGATCTAATCGGGCTTTATGCGCAGGCCTCAACCGATCAACTTGAGGCCACCTTGGATCAAGCGGCGGCGGCCCAAATTGAATGGGAAAGCTACGGGATCGAGCGCAAATATGCAGTGCTAAACGCCATCGGCACCGAGATGATAGAGCGTGCCGAAGAGCTTGGCACATTGCTGTCGCGCGAAGAAGGAAAGCCGCTTGCCGAAGGCAAGGGCGAGGTCTATCGAGCGGGCCAGTTTTTTACATATTACGCAGCGCAAACTCTGCGTCAGATGGGCGAAAATGCCGAGTCTGTGCGGCCGGGCATTGATGTTGATATTCGCCGTGAACCTGTTGGCATCGTTGCCATAATTTCACCCTGGAACTTTCCAACTGCCACCGCATCTTGGAAAATCGCGCCCGCCTTGGCTTATGGCAATGCGGTCGTCTGGAAACCGGCCAATCTTACCCCGGCATCGGCTGTTGCGCTGACTGAAATCATAGCCCGTCAGGATATTCCCAAGGGTCTCTTTAGTCTTGCCATGGGGGCTGGAAGTGCCGTTGGGCAGCGCTTGGTCGACAGTCCAAAAGTGAATGCGATTTCCTTTACCGGCTCAGTGCCCGTTGGCAAAGGCATAGCGCAATCAGCGGCGCAAAACCTGACCAAAGTGCAAATGGAAATGGGGTCAAAAAACGCCCTTGCAGTGATGGATGATGCAGACCTTGATTTGGCGGTGTCCGTAGCCTTAGGCGGGGCATTTGGTGGCTCGGGTCAAAAATGTACCGCCTCATCACGGCTGGTGGTGCACCAAGCCATCCATGATGCATTTGTGGAAAAAATGATAGCCGGGGCCAAGGCAATGGTGGTGGGTCATGCCTTGCAAGACGGCACCCAAATCGGCCCCATCGTCAGCGCCCAGCAGCTGCAAGAAAACCTAGACTACGTTGCGCTTGGACGTTCAGAGGGGGCGGAATTGGTCTGCGGCGGACAACGCGTTGAGATGCCCACTGATGGGTTTTATATGTCCCCGGGATTGTTCATCGACAGCTCAAACACCATGCGTATAAACCGTGAAGAAATGTTTGCGCCGTTAGCGGCCGTGATTAAGGTGGGCAGCTATGATGAAGCCTTACATGTTGTAAATGATACAAATTTCGGGCTGACATCTGGGATTGTTACGCGTGATCTTGCGCGGGCCTCTCACTTCCGGCGTCACGCAAAAACGGGCTGTGTGATGGTCAACCTGCCGACGGCAGGCACCGATTACCACGTACCCTTTGGTGGACGCGGGGACAGCTCTTATGGTCCGCGGGAACAAGGCAGCTATGCGGCCGAGTTTTATACAACTGTCAAAACTTCCTATATCTCTTCGGGGCAGCCTTCATGATGATCGTCGACAACCTTCAATATGCAAATTGGTCGGAAAAGGTATTCCGCCAGATGCGCGAAGGTGGTGTAGACGCAGTTCACGTTACGATTTCCTACCACGAAAATTTTCGCGAAACGGTTTTGAACTTTGAACAGTGGAACCGGTGGTTTGAACAGTATCCTGACCTGATTATTAAAGGTCTGTGGGCTGGGGATATAGATCGGGCTAAAGACAGCAATAGAACCGCAATTTTCTTTGGCTTTCAGAACCCTAGCCCGATCGAGGATGATATCGGTTTGGTTGAAATTGTGCACACACTGGGTGCGCGTTTCATGCAGCTTACCTATAATAACCAGTCGCTTTTGGCGACTGGATGCTATGAAGCAGAAGATACCGGCATCACGCGTATGGGCCGCCAGGTGATTAAAGAAATGAACCGCGTTGGTCTGGTTGTTGATATGAGCCATTCGGCAGATCGATCAACGATCGAAGCGGCAGAGCTTTCCGAACGGCCTATTGCAATCACCCATGCCAATCCGCACGCATGGCATCCCGCACTGCGCAACAAGCGGCATGAGGTTTTAAAAGCTGTCACAGATGCCGGTGGTATGCTGGGCGTTTCGCTTTATCCGCATCACCTCAAAGATAAATCAGATTGCACGTTACAAAGCTTTTGCGAAATGATTGCCCGCGCGGCGGATTCATATGGTGTTCACAGTTTGGGATTAGGGTCAGACTTGTGCCAGGATCAGCCGGACAGTGTTGTCGAATGGATGCGCGTCGGGCGATGGAGCAAAGAGATTGATTATGGGGAAGGATCGGCCAGTGCGCCCGGATTCCCCCCGATGCCAACCTGGTTTAAAGACAACCGGGATTTTGGCAACATTGCCGAAGGCCTTGCAAAGACAGGTTTGTCACAATCCGAAGTAAACGGGATTATGGGGGAAAACTGGTACCGGTTTTACAAAGAGAATTTTGGCCCCATGTAAATGCGTTTTAGTCGTTTTTGATTAATGCCTCGGCACTGCGATTTGAGATAGGGATATTATTTATATACTGTCTTCATTCAATTCCCGCGAAGGAATGATGGGAAAAAATGTACCTGAAGAATATACTCCAAACCATTGCTCTTGGTGATGCGTTTCATGGGTGCCTAGGTCAATGAGACGATAAAAACTCTTACGGTCAATCAAAGCTTCAAGCCCGGCCCGTATGTGGACATAGGGTGATGGCTCTCCGGTTTTTGGGTCGCGCACGATCCGTATCGGGTTGGCGGCACTGGCGATTGAAATATCACCAACCTGAGTTTCAAAAGTGAGAATTTGCTCTTTGCCCTGTTCCAAGGCGGTGAAATCAACGGCCACAAACGGGGCATCGTCGACTGTTATCCCAACTTTTTCAACAGGCGTCACCAGAAAATATTTGTCTCCATCCTTGCGGAGGACAGAGGAAAAGAGCTTGACCAGTTCAAACCGTCCGATGGGTGTGCCAAGATAAAACCACGTCCCGTCGCGCGCAATTCGCATATCAAGATCACCGCAAAATGGCGGGTCCCATTTTTCAACTGGTGGAAGTCCACGGGTTTTGGTCGCGGCCATTACCGTTGTTGCTATTGAGTCAGCCGATGCAGGATCTAACGGTTTTGCGCTCATTTATTTTGCCACTCCAATTGGTGGAATTACATTCCTACCATAGGATATGTATTTCAAGCGTGATTTTTCATGCATGAAGTTGTGAAATTAGAAAAATCTTGCCTTTTTCTCAAATTGGTTATAATTTATTACCAATAAGGAAAATCCCATGGAAATGCCCACCCCCAGCCAAAACGTGCTAAATCGGAAACCGGAACTGGTCAAAAGGTTGTTGAGTGTTTTACCGCGAGACGCCGTGATTGATCATGAAGCTGAAACCAAAGCATATGAATGTGATGCACTTTCGGCATACCGCTGTCCGCCACTGGCCGCTGTATTGCCTAGAACAACAGAAGAAATTTCAGCTATTTTGAAAATCTGTAACGAAATGCAGGTGCCTGTTGTGCCCCGGGGTTCAGGCACTTCCCTGTCCGGCGGCGCTTTGCCCACAGCTGATAGTGTAATACTTGGCGTTGCCCGTATGAACGCTGTTTTAGAGACCAATTATCCAGATCGATATATCAAGGTACAGTCCGGCCGGACAAATTTAAGCGTCACAGGCGCGGTTGAGGTTGATGGTTTCTTTTATGCACCTGACCCCTCTAGCCAGTTGGCCTGTGCCATTGCGGGCAATATCGCAATGAATTCCGGTGGAGCGCATTGTTTGAAATATGGTGTCACATCAAACAACCTTTTAGGGGTTAAATTTGTGACCATGCAAGGGGATATTATTGAAATTGGCGGGCCCTATCTGGATGCAGAGGGTCTTGATTTATTGGGTTTGATTTGTGGTTCAGAGGGTCAATTAGGCATTGTAACAGAAGCCACATTACGAATTTTACCAAAGCCGGAAGGCGCGCTCCCTGTTTTGATCGGATTTGATAAAAATGAAACTGCTGGCGCTTGTGTGGCGGATATAGTCAAAGCCGGTGTTCTACCTGTTGCGATCGAATTTATGGACAGCCCATGTATCAAGGCAACCGAAGCTTTTGCTGGTGCGGGATATCCGCTCTGCGAAGCGCTTTTGATCATAGAGGTGGAAGGAAGCAAAGCTGAAATAGACGAACAATTGGAAAAAATCATCACAATTGCACGCAAGCATGACCCGGTTGAACTGCGAGAAGCCAAAGATGAAGATGAAGCGAATAGAATTTGGCTTGGCAGAAAATCTGCGTTTGGTGCTATGGGTCAGCTGAATGATTACATGTGTCTTGATGGAACAATTCCCGTAACTCAACTGCCCTATGTGTTGCGCCGCATGAATGAATTAAGTGAAGAATTTGGATTAAAGGTCGGAAATGTTTTTCACGCAGGGGATGGCAACTTGCACCCGTTAATTCTGTATGATGCAAACAAACCCGGTGATCTTCAAACCTGCGAGGCGTTTGGCGCAGAAATCCTAAAGCTATGCGTGGAAGTTGGCGGTTGCCTGACTGGTGAGCATGGCGTTGGGATAGAAAAAAGGGATTTGATGCATGTACAATTTGAGCCTGTTGATCTTGAGGCACAAATGCAGATCAAGGATGTATTCGATCCCAATTGGCTTATGAATCCAGCCAAAGTCTTCCCTTTAAGCAGCTCTGCTGACAGGCGGAATGCCAGTAGTGCGATGGGATAAGTACATAGTTAGATGAATATTTTTAAGCCCAAAACCGAATCTGATGTTGCGCAGATTATCTGTGAGACAAACCAAGGTTTAAACATCATCGGGGGAGGTACCCGCGGAGTGGTCGAGAGCGGCGGAAACTCTATAGAAACAAAAGGCCTGAGCGGTATTATAGACTATCAACCAGGGGCGTTAACAATGATCGCCCAAGCCGGAACTCCGCTGAAGGAAATAGAATCCGCTCTAAGCAAAGAGGGCCAGAGATTGCCCTTTGAGCCGATGAATTCCCGGGCGCTTCTAGGGCGAGTTGGGTCACCAACAATTGGTGGCGTATTTGCAGCAAATATAAGTGGACCAAGGCGCATTCAAGTTGGGGCGGCACGCGACTTTTTGCTTGGGGTTAGATTTGTTGATGGAAGCGGCAATATCCTTAAATCTGGCGGTAGCGTGATGAAAAATGTCACAGGATATGATTTGGTTAAATTGTTATCTGGAAGTTATGGAACATTGGGAGTGATCACTCAGGTTGCGTTCAAGGTTCTGCCAATTGCTGAAACCCAAGCCACTCTGATCGTGGATGGTTTGGATGATAAAAATGCAGTCAATGCTTTGACCACAGCGATGAATTCGCCCTTTGATGTGTCTGCAGCTGCCCACGCGCCAAGCAAAAACCAAACATATATAAGAATTGAAGGCTTTGATAAGTCAGTGCTTTACCGCAGCGAGAAACTGCAGGCACATTTGAAAAAATTCGGGGAAGCGCAGGTCGTGGAAAAAAGTCAAAGTGAAAGCCTCTGGTCCAAAATTCGCGATGTTGACGTTTTCTCAGATAAAACATCAGACATTTGGCGATTATCGGTAAAACCAACAGCTGCACCAGAAATTGTATCTTCTATTGGGTTCCACCAGTATTTATATGACTGGTCAGGTGGTTTAATCTGGGGCGCGTTGCCCCAAGGCAGCGACCCTAGATTGGCATTAGCGAAGTTCGGCGGCCATGCAACCCGGATCCGAGGTAAGAGTGGGAGCGTTCCAAGGTTCCAGCCTCAAACCAAATTGATTGCTGAATTATCCGAAAAAATTCGCTCCAAATTTGATCCTAGGGGCGTACTTAATACCGGGCTTATGGTGTAAAAATGCAAACTTTTTTTGAACCGAATAGCCTCAAAGATTCTGACATGAGTCGCTCAAATTCAATTTTGAGGAATTGCGTGCATTGCGGATTTTGCACGGCAACTTGCCCAACTTACCAAGTCTTGGGCGATGAACTGGATAGTCCCAGAGGCCGTATTTACTTGATAAAGGACATGCTTGAAAACAAGCGGATACCAGATGAAAAAACAGTGGAACATATAGATAGATGTCTTTCTTGTTTAGCCTGTATGACCACCTGTCCATCTGGGGTTAACTATATGCAATTGGTTGATCATGCGCGTTCTTACATTGATCAGCATTATAAACGACCGCTCTTCGATCGATTATTGCGGTTTGCATTGGCTAAAATTTTGCCCTTTCCCATCCGATTTCGATTGGCTCTGGTGGCAGCTAAACTGGCGCGTCCTTTTGCTCGATTAATTCCAAGTAAGAGTTTGCGCGCAATGATTGCATTGGCGCCAAAAAACATACCACCAGTGAGCCGAAATGATCACCCGCAATCCTTCAAGGCAAGTGGGGTAACCAGAAAACGAGTGGCCCTTATGACGGGCTGTGCCCAGCGCGCATTGAATACGGACATCAACGATGCAACCATTCGTTTATTACAACGGCTGGGTTGCGAAATTGTGATCGCAAAGGGTCAAGGGTGCTGTGGTGCGCTGACACATCACATGGGTAAAACCAATGAAAGCCATGCAACGGCAGCGAAAAATATTAAGGCTTGGCGAACAGAAATGGAAAACGACGGATTAGATGCAATCATAATCAATACCAGCGGTTGCGGTACGACGGTGAAAGATTATGGACAAATGTTTCGCAATACTGAATTGGCTAGGGATGCTGAAGCGATTGCTTCCATCACAAAAGACGTCACTGAATTCTTGGCTGAACTAGAACTGCCCGAATACAAAACCCAAGATTTGAAGGTCGCCTACCACGCAGCGTGCTCTTTGCAACACGGCCAACAGGTCAAAACCCCACCTAAAATGCTGTTAAAACGGGCTGGTTTTGACGTTGTAGAGCCTGCAGATTCGCATTTATGCTGTGGCTCAGCGGGAACATACAATCTTTTGCAACCAGAAATATCAACGCTTTTGAAATCTCGAAAGGTACAAACACTGGAGGCAACGAACCCCGATATCATTGCAACTGGAAATCTCGGCTGCATGATGCAAATTGGTAATGGTACATCAGTGCCGATCGTCCACACTGTTGAGCTTTTAGATTGGGCAAGCGGTGGCCCTGTTCCGGCGGCATTGACCAATGCTTTAGAAACCCAGTCAAAAAATCCGAAATTGCTTTAACTGAAAAACAACATTAGGAACTATATCATTGGGTTAACACGCGGCAATGCGTCAGTTGCGGAGGCGGTTTGGTGCGATTTTTTCTAGCGATTTTTTTGCAGATATTTTGGGTTGCCGAATCGCTGGCAGACACAAGTTCCCTTACCAGTTTGGAAACCTTGGACCAGGGCCGTGACTGGATGGCTGTCGGAAGGCTCTCTTACCAAAATGGCCAAGGCTTTTGCACTGCAACGCTCGTTGCGCCAGATTTGATATTGACCGCATCGCACTGTGTATATGATCTCAACACCGGAGAACTTCTTGACCTTGGTCATTTGGAATTTCAGGCGGGTTGGCGAAACGGACGAGCCGAGGCATATAGCGCGATCGCAAAGTCGGTAACTTTTCCAGATTATCTTGTGCCAAATACACCAAAAATGGAAAATGTTAGGAATGATGTTGCTTTGCTAAAGCTCTTACACCCCATAAGAAAACACTCAGTTCAACCTTTTGCAATTGCCGCGCTCCCTAATAACCAAAGATCGGTGGCCGTTGTTTCATATGCGCTGGGCCGGGTAAATGCGCCGTCAATTCAAAGTAGTTGTGATATTTCTGACCAGACAGAAGATATACTTTCACTGAACTGCGATGTGGACTTTGGGGCCTCGGGCGCTCCGGTTTTCTATTTTTCCGAACAAGGAGCGATTATTGTAGCAATCGTATCTGCCGTGGTACAAACAGCTCAGGGCAGAGTGGTTTTTGGCCCCTTGCTTGAACCGTCATTAAGCCGGCTTAAAAACGCTTTGAGTAATGAAAGTGCGTTGCAAAGCGATTGAAAGTAGAGCAACCCAAATTATTATTTCTGACAATATATTAACACGCATAATCTTGTAAAATTACTATTTATTACCCATCTCTTTTGGGCGAGCGCCACAGTTGGGCTCGTAATTTACCGCCTGGTCTAAAGAGACAGGTACAACTTTTGTCGCTCAATGGAGGACCCCATGAGACATTTTGACTTTTCACCACTTTATCGCGCCACCGTTGGATTTGATCAAATCGCTGATTTGATAGACCGTGTTTCGACAGCTGATAGCTCAAACACAACCTATCCACCCTATAACATCGAAAAAACAGATGATGACGCCTATCGCATTTCAATTGCTGTCGCAGGATTTTCTGAAAACGATCTAACCGTTGAAGTCAAGGAAAGCGCTTTGGTCGTATCGGCTAGAAAGTCTGAGACTAAAGATGTGAAAAGCTATTTACATCGCGGCATTGCGACACGAAGCTTTGAGCGCAAGTTTGATTTAGCCGATCACGTACGGGTTACGGCGGCAAGTCACGTGGATGGCATGCTTAACATTGACCTTAAGCGAGAAGTGCCCGAGGCGTTAAAGCCCCGTCGGATAGAAATTGCATCTTCGGGCTCTGCCATGATTGATGGAACATCAATAAACTAAACCGCTGTTTAGTTGTGTTTTTTCCGGCAGCTCATATTAGTGATCTGCCGGGGAAACAACGCCAATAATTGGGCCCAAAGATCGACCATGGCCCACCCGGTTAATAAGTGGCGCATACATCTGGGAAATGTTCCCATCCAAGTATAAAGCTGAATTCAGCCCAAGATGATCTTTGAACAACCTGGCAAACTGGTGAAATATGATCGGCCTATTTGTTATTACAAAGTGGGCCCATTGGCCTTCATGCGATGTTCCAACACCATTTCTAATAAATCGAGATGAGCTGTCGGGAAGGAATTTTGGGTGTAATTTTCCATCAACAACCAACATAGGACCGGATTGAGTGGCAAACAGGCAGTTTGGTTTTGTTTTCGTATAAGCAATGGTTTCTATAACTTCTACCGAGTGTGGCGTGATACAAAAAATACCATTGGGCAACATCCCAAAATTCCCAGGCCCTGCCCGAGAAACTGTTTTGCGCAATACTTTACCATTTTCAATATAAAGCCCCACTGGGCTCAGGTCTGGCCTGAACATGCCACCATTCATGGCGAGGCCTAAGGTTATGCTTTGGCTTTTTAGATCCGCATTCAGTGTTTGAAAGCTACCAAAGATATCATCGTTATCATTTCGAAGAAAAATTCTTATGTCATCTTTTTTGATGTTGGCACTACAAATCGCGAACGGAATATCTTCAAATTGGTCATTTTTGCATTCGAGCCCATAAACCGGGCCTGCTAATAAGAAAATCAGCGCAAGGCTACGGATCATTCGTTATCCAAGTCTTGCCGCACCGCGTCTTGTGAAAAAAGCCGGCGTGTTTCATCCATGCGGTCAAAGGTTTCATCCAATCGAAACCTAAGATCAGGTGTGTATTTCAAAGTTAGTTCTTTGGAAATTGCCCTGCGGATTTCCCATTTATTTTTGGCAAGCAGTGCAATCAAATTGTCGCCGCCTTGCCCACCCAAAGGGCATACATAGGCCGTCGCAACCTTTAGATCTGGGGATGCGCTGACTTCACCTACTGTGACTGAAATCCGATTAAGTTCCGGATCATGTATGTCGCCGCGTGCCAAAACTTCCGATAAAGTACGCCTGATAAGCTCACCAACACGCAATTGGCGTTGGGATGGACCTGGGCCGTTATAAAACTTATTCTTTGCCATAAGTTTTCTCTACGCGCTTGATTGGGCTTTGCCAAGCCGCTCGAGTGGCGTAAAGACAGAAAAGACTTGTAAAATGGAGTTCTTCGTTATGTCCGATCCAATTGGCGTTGTTATCACAGGCGCTTCTGGCCGAATGGGCCAAATGCTGATCAATACCATTGCCCAATCTGACCGGCTGGCATTGGTTGGGGCTATTGAACGCTCAGGGCATCCCTGGCTTGGACAAGATATCGGTCTTACAATGGGGATGGCAGAAATTGGTGTAACGGTTGAAGAAGACCCGCTCTCCTCGTTTTCTAAAGCTGACTGCGTGATTGATTTCACGTCTCCGGAGGCGACGGTTGAATTTGCTGCACTGGCCGCGCAGGCCCGCATTGTGCACGTGATTGGTACCACAGGCATGGAGGACAAACATTTTGAAAAAATTGCAAGAGCGGCTCACCATGCGACAATCATCAGAGCTGGCAATATGTCACTTGGCGTAAACTTATTGGCGAAATTAACCAAATTAGTTTCAGAAGCTTTGGATGATGATTTTGATATCGAGATTATTGAAGCGCACCACAATCAAAAAGTTGATGCACCTTCAGGCACAGCCCTGATGCTGGGCGAGGCGGCAGCAGATGGTCGTGGTGTTTCCCTAAAAGATGTCACAGATGTCAATCGAAACGGGATCGTTGGACGCAGAAAGACCGGTGATATCGGATTTGTATCTGTACGCGGCGGTGATATCGTTGGCGAACATGATGTGATGTTTGCAGCAACAGGTGAACGTATACATCTTCGCCATATTGCCACGGACCGGTCTGTTTTTGCCCGCGGGGCTCTTAAAGCAGCTCTGTGGGGTCAAGGAAAACCGCCGGGTGAATATACAATGTTTGATGTTCTTGGGTTGTCTTAGTCCAGTAGAGTAATATCTAAAGCTATGGCAGGATTGTTTGGGGTCTTTGCGCATGCGAATAGTATCATTTTTCTTTTACGTTTTTCTGTTTTGCTTTGCCTCTTCTGGTGCCTGGTCAGAGTACCTAGTCATTAAGGACGAAAACGCATTTATAGCGGCGGTGAAGGATAAAACTTTAAAACGGCCACTTATTCGGCTTGAAGTAACCGAAGATGGCAAAATAACTGGACGCGCCGCAATGCTGAGCGTTACCGGGAACTGGACGTGGGAAAATAGCTATTTTTGCCGTGATTTATTCTGGGGATCACGAAACTTGGGTTATAATTGCCAGCAAGTTTCACGCAGTGGAAAAAAAATCCGTTTTACGTCTGATAAAGGCGAAGGTGATTTCGCTGATTTCACAGTTAAATAAATTTTGAATTCATAGAACGGCAAAAAGAAAATTAGCAAAAGCTGAGCCGTAAATATAAATTTTTACCGATTATGGTGGGGTGTCTTTAAATGGTGCCATACCTTGCCGAGCTAAGGCATCCGCACGCTCGTTCTCAGGATGACCAGCGTGACCTTTTACCCATTGCCAAACAACTCTATGCGGCCCGCAGGCTGCGTCCAATCTTTGCCAAAGTTCAGCATTTTTAACTGGCTTTTTCGCAGCCGTTCGCCATCCATTTTTTTTCCAGTTCTTTAGCCAGAGAGAGATGCCATTTTTGACGTAAATGCTATCTGTTACAATTGTTATTTCGCTTGGTTTTTCAAGTGTCTCTAGGGCATGAATTGCTGCCATCAATTCCATTTGATTATTTGTGGTTTGCGCCGCGCCACCTTGCAAAGTTCGCTCTTTTAAAACGTCCTTTTGCTTTTTGGCTTGTAGTAAAACACCCCATCCACCAGGGCCCGGGTTACCCGAACAGGCACCATCAGTATATGCGAACAAATCAGGCATGCGCAAAAACTGAAATCCATTTTGAAATAGTGCCGTCCAAGCCTTTCCCGCTGCCATTGAAATGATTTTCCCAGGTAAATTTGGTGGCTCTCAACAATCTCTCAAGCTCTTTATGCTCATAATATGTGTAAAGGCGCCCAAGTGTATCGCGTGCTTCGCCTTTCCCCAGTTTGACACTAAGGCAAAACTTGCCGCCGACCTTAAGGCTTTTGTGGATAGCTACCAGCAAGCCCTCTATATCGCTGCGTGGCGCATGCAGAAGAGAAAAACTTGCCCAGACCCCATCATAGGTATCCACTTCGTTGAATTCATGAAATCCTGCTTGCCATACTTTAACCAAAGGATGGCGACTGGTTAATTTTACCATTTCTTTTGACGCATCAAATGCATGCGTGACCATGCCTTGGTCCGCGAAATACGCCGCAGATGTGCCTGGCCCACAGCCATAATCAAGGACGCGCGCTTTGGCAGGCAAGGCCTTGGCAAAATTTTCCAAACGGATATCTTGGTCAGCGTCTTTAGATAGATTTGTGTAATCGTTGGCCTTTGAGTTATAAATATCAATCGTTGTGGCGTCTGGTTTCATAGATAAACTCCAACAGCTAATAGAGGTATAACAAGAAAAGTTAGAAAAATCCTAAGCTTCATCCACCAAATCGGGGTAAAGCTCCGAGACCAAAAAAACCAGTCAATTACCAAAAGACCAAGAAATCCAATGATCAGGTTTTGGCCTGTCTGTTCGGGTCTGTCGCCTACTGAAAAAAAGGCCCAAAGAGCAGGAAGAACGGAAAGAGAGTATCCCACTATTGAGAATTTACCCTTTAAATTTGTTGAAAATCCCCACAAAACTCCAGACATGAAAGATAAGATTACGGCACCATAAAACAGTTGAACAGAGGGCCCTATAAAGCGTGATCCTGCAAAAGCCAGTGTAAAGTGCGACAGTGCATCAATTTGCATGGTCAGAACGCCCCAACCAAAGGGCAAAACACCAGCTAAGCCAAGAAGTAATGCCGGTCGGGGGATTTCAGTCATGAATTTTTTCCTCTCGCCTGAAAAAACTACATCTAATTAAAATTGGTGTGTTTTCAAACTAAGTCCGGGGCTATCTTAAAATTTTTGGTACCTTAAAGCTGATGTTTTCTTGGGCGATCTTGATCTTTTCAATGTTCACTGAAAAGCGTTCTTGGAATGCTTCGACAACTTCATTTACAAGCAATTCTGGTGCAGAGGCGCCAGCGGTTACACCGACAGAGCGTATATTTTCCAATGAGCGCCAATCCAGTTCACTTGCTCGCTGAACTAACTGTGCATAATGACAACCGGCCTTTGAAGCCACTTCTACAAGCCTTTTTGAATTTGATGAATTAGGCGCGCCGACAACAATTAATGCATCAACTTGGGGCGCAATTTCTTTCACCGCCAGTTGCCGATTGGTTGTTGCATAACATATGTCTTCTTTATGCGGGCCAACAATAGCGGGAAACTTTTTGGTTAATTCAGAAACAACCGCGGCAGTATCATCAATAGACAAGGTTGTTTGCGTTACATAGGCCAATTTTTGGGGGTCTCGGACGATTAAATCTGATACATCTTTTGCAGTTTCAACCAAAAGAACTTCTCCTTTTGGAAGTTGTCCCATCGTACCAATTGTTTCCGGATGACCGTCGTGGCCGATCATGATTATTTGAAGCCCTGCTTTATAATGTCGATCTGCCTCTATGTGAACTTTGCTTACCAAAGGGCAAGTGGCATCTACATAGACCATGTCCCGTTTGGTTGCTGCTGCAGGCACAGCTTTTGGCACACCATGGGCTGAAAAAATGACAGGCCGATCATCAGGGCACTGTTCTAATTCGTCTACAAATATGGCGCCCTTCCGCCTTAAGCTATCAACGACAAATTTATTGTGTACAATTTCATGCCGCACATAGACTGGTGCGCCCCATTTTTCCAAAGCCATATCTACAATTTGTATAGCGCGATCAACGCCCGCGCAAAATCCACGCGGGGCTGCCAGATACAATTGCAGCGATGGAAGCGACATAGTTTCTCCGTTTGTTCGACCCCAATCTCTTGGGGCTTGAAGCACGTTTTACGAAGTAATTATACACTCTACAAATACAATATCGAAACGGCTATATAGTTTTGTGCTCATGACTTAGAAATCAGAGGTCGATAAGTTCTACTCTTGCTAAATTATTTTAGCTGACTGGTATTATATTTCCACCGGTACTCGATAAAATTTTATTATTTTATCTTTGCCATGTATAGAAAATTAAATATAAAAAAGTTCTTTTGTAGAGCAAAAAGTTGCCTCCTCTGAATTACAGAGGAGGCAAGACTTGATCAAACAGCGTACTCTTGTTCTATTTCAGAATCTTCTCGAGGCGGTCTGCCAACGACATCGCGTAGACCATCCAATTCGATGAAATTGTCCGCTTGACGGCGCAATTCATCAGCAATCATCGGTGGTTGGCTACGAATTGTTGATACAACTGACACCCTAACACCCTTGCGCTGTAGACTTTCAACAAGTGGGCGGAAATCGCCATCTCCTGAAAATAACACAATGTGATCCACATGGGGCGCCAGTTCCATAGCGTTAACTGTCAACTCAATGTCCATGTTGCCTTTGACTTTTCGGCGGCCTTGGCTGTCGGTGTATTCTTTGGCTGCCTTGGTGACCATTGTGAAACCATTATAGTTTAACCAATCAACAAGCGGCCTTATGGGTGAGTATTCTTCGTTATCCAGCAAAGCCGTATAATAAAACGCTCTAAGCATTTTGCCACGACGCATAAATTCTGTTCGAAGAAGTTTGTAGTCAATGTCGAACCCTAGGGATTTTGCGGCTGCATAAAGGTTCGAGCCATCGATGAACAGCGCAAGCCGTTCGTCCTTGTAAAACATTTATATTCCTTTCAAATACACACCTGCCTATCATCTGTGAGTAAATTCGAAGTTGGCAGAGAGTTAGGGTAAACTAAGCATTTTTGGGTTTGTCGCAAGGGATGCTTTTGGACCAAGAGGATGTTAATTTGATCCATATGGGTAAAAATTGTCTGGTTGCGCTGGGTAGCAACCAAGAATGGGAGGGCAATACTCCGGCCGATCTAGTTTTAAGGTCAATATCAGAATTGGTAAAATATGATTTGAAAATTATTAAGGCGAGCCGCTTGTTCAAAACACCATCGTTTCCAAAGGGCGCAGGGCCAGACTTTGTGAATGCAGCTTTGATGATAAATACTAAGATAGCGCCAGACCAATTGTTATTGATATTTCATGAGCTAGAAGCAAACTCAGGTAGAGTTCGCCAAAAAAGATGGGGTAGTCGTACATTAGATATGGATCTGCTCAGTTATGGTGATCTGGTTCTGCCTGATCAATGTACTTTCAAAAAGTGGCGAACTTTGGATGCTGACATGCAACAAAGATGTGTTCCAGAGCAACTTATTTTGCCCCACCCTAGACTGCAGGAGCGTGCATTTGTTCTGGGCCCTTTGATGGATGTTGCCCCCGAATGGCGTCACCCTGCACTTGAAAAGACTGTAGAAGAGATGTTTTTCTCTTTGCCGGTTTCCCAGCGTGATGAATTAGAAGTAATGTCATTATAGGCTTGTAATTTTCCGTATCGGGGCTTAGAACCGCCTTTTCTAAGTGCTTTTAGTTTGGAGAAGACAATGGCAAGAGTGACGGTTGAAGACTGTGTGGATAAAGTTCCTAACCGATTTGAGTTGGTGATGCTAGCATCGCACCGCGCTCGTGAGATTTCATCAGGGTCGCCATTGACGGTTGATCGTGACAATGACAAAAATCCAGTGGTTTCTCTACGCGAGATAGCTGATGAAACCCAGTCAGCGGACACTCTTAGAGAACGTTTGATCGAATCAAACCAAACTCAAATCGAAGTTGATGAACCTGAAGATGATTCCATGGCGATTTTAATGAGTGGCGAAGCTGATAAGCCACTTGAAGATGACATGTCAGAGGAAAAGCTTTTGCGGGCATTGATGGCGGCGCAAGGCCAAGGATAAATCTAGTGTAAGGTTTTAGCATATGATTACTGCTGAAGACCTTGCAGCCAGAGTTAGTAAGTACAATCCAAAATCGAATAGCGCGATGATTATCGCGGCTCATGAGTATTCAAAGAATAAACATCACGGGCAATTACGTAAGTCGGGCGAGCCCTATTTTTCGCATCCATTGGCCGTCGCAATTATTTTGAGCGAACAAAAGTTGGATGATGCCAGCATCATTACGGCTCTGTTGCACGACACCATCGAAGATACCGGTTCAACAAAGCAAGAAATATCCAACAACTTTTCACCAGAGATCGCAAAGCTGGTTGACGGTGTGACCAAGTTGACCAAGATGCAACTGAGTTCTACTGAAACCAAAGAAGCTGAAAATATACGCAAGTTATTGATGGCAATTGCCCAAGATATGCGGGTTATTTTGGTTAAGTTGGCTGACAGGTTGCACAATATGCGCACCATACGATCGATGGCCACTGAAAAACAGGCCCAAAAGGCCCGTGAGACCATGGATATTTTTGCCCCGCTTGCAGGGCGCATGGGGATGCAATCAATTCGAGAAGACCTTGAAGATCTATCTTTTAAAGTTCTTAACCCTGAGGGTCGTGCATCAATTATGCGGCGCTTCATTACATTGCAAAAAGAAACCGGAGATGTGGTTGATCGGATAACAGGGGACATGAACGAAGAACTTAGAACCGCGGGTATCGGGGCTAAGGTTATTGGGCGCGCAAAGAAACCCTATTCAATTTGGCGGAAGATGCAGGAAAAAGGATTGGCCTTCTCTCGCCTATCCGACATTTACGGCTTTCGAATAATCGCTATTAATGAAGCAGATTGCTACCGAATACTCGGGATTATTCATCGGCGTTGGCGCGCTGTTCCCGGACGGTTTAAAGATTATATTAGCCAGCCAAAATCAAATGGTTATAGGTCTATTCATACCACTGTTTCGGGCCGTGATGGAAAACGTGTTGAAGTTCAAATTCGCACTCAACAGATGCATGATGTAGCGGAAAGTGGTGTGGCCGCACATTGGTCTTATCGCGATGGTGTGCGCAGTGAAAATCCTTTCACAGTTGATCCCTATGATTGGATCAAGTCATTAATTGAACAATTTGATGCAGAAGAAGATCATGATGCGTTTCTCGAAGCTGTGAAGCTTGAGATGTATACTGATAAGGTATTCTGCTTCACCCCCAAGGGCGATGTTATAAAATTGCCAAAAGGCGCTACGCCAATAGATTTTGCCTATGCAATTCACACACGGATCGGCAACAGATGTGTTGGCGCAAAAGTTGATGGACTAAGAGTTCCGTTGTGGACGAGATTAAGAAATGGGCAATCTATCGAAGTGATTACAGCGCAAGGTCAAAATCCCCAGGTAACTTGGTTAGAAATGGCCGAAACTGGAAAGGCCAAGACGGCTATTAGGCGCGCTTTGCGTGAGGCTGACAAACAAAAGCATATTGTGATGGGACAGGAATTAGCGCGCGCTGCCTTTGAACATGTAGGAAAAAAGGCAACAGATAAGGCACTCTCAACCGCGGCTAAGAAAATGCGTATTCCTAACAAAGATGAGCTATTGGCAAGACTGGGAAGCGCTGAACTTCGGTCCCGCGATGTTGTTCATTCAGTTTATCCTGAATTAGCATCCGACCAGCAACCTTTAGTTGATAGCCGCCGCGCTGTGATTGGTTTGGCTCCAGGGCAATCCTTTAATCGATCGCCATGTTGTCAAGCACTTCCCGGCGAACGGATCATTGGAATCGCCGCCCATGGTCAGGGTGTTGCTGTACATACAATTGATTGTGAGGTCTTGGTGAAATATGAAAGCAAACCAGATCTTTGGTTGGATTTGCATTGGCATTCGGGAAAACACGCTGCAGTTTACCCGGTGACCTTGGATGTGACGATCAGCAATGACGCAGGCGTATTGGGGCGAATTTGCACCTTGATTGGAGAGCAGTTGGCAAACATATCGGACTTGGAATTTGTTGAAAGAAATCCTGATTTCTATCGTCTGAACATGAATGTTGATCTGAGAGACATTGAGCAACTTCACGCCGTTACAACAGTTCTTGAGGCAGAAGGGCAAGTGGCCGCAGTTGCCCGTTTACGCCGAGGTCAAGCTAGCGTAAGTGAGCCTTAGAGAAGATAGAGGTTCTTGTGGTATTCAAGCGTCGTGATAAAAGGTCTGCTTTTAAAGTAGTATTTAGCACGTTATGGCCAATTGGCGGTTGGTCACGTGCTTTTCAATATGTAAAGCATAGGCTTCGCCGTTTGCCTGACACACCTGAGCGCATTGCTCGGGGTATTTGGGCAGGGGTTTTCGCAACCTTCACTCCGCTTTATGGACTCCATTTTCTGGTTGCTTTGATTATAGCCCGTATTTGCAATGGAAATATTCTCGCTTCACTTTTGGGGACATTTTTTGGAAATCCCCTAACCTATTTCCCAATCGGGGTCATATCAATAAAAACTGGAAATTTCTTGTTGGGAAATCAAACAGGCGACCCTGAAAAATACCGATCTTTTGTCGGAAAGTTCCTTGATGCAGGTCGTGATTTACAGACCAATATTGGATCAGTTTTTTCCGGAAAGCCCGCGGATTGGTCAAATTTAGTTGTGTTTTACGATGAGTTTTTCTTTCCGTTCCTAATAGGAGGAATAGCTCCAGGTATAGTGGTTGCTTCAATCTCTTACTTTTTGACTGTCCCAATAATTCGAGCTTACCAAAAACGGCGCAAGGGCGCATTGCGAGAAAAACTTCTATCGTTGAAAAAAAAGAAACCTAAATCTAATGACGAAAGAGTATAACAACTGTAAAATAATTGAGACAGAAAAAAGGATTTAGTGGCATGGGGTATTTTGGAAAACTTAGGCTCGGTGTGAATATTGATCATGTTGCGACAGTGAGAAACGCAAGGGGATCGGCCTATCCTGATCCCATTCGGGCCGCTCTTATGGCAGAAGAGGCAGGCGCTGATGGCATTACCGCACATTTGAGAGAGGACCGCAGGCACATTTCCGATGAGGACATCAATCGTTTGGTGGAAACATTGAGCGTTCCTTTGAATTTTGAAATGGCTGCAACTGATGAAATGCAAAAAATTGCGTTGCGCCATAAGCCCCATGCAGTTTGTATTGTGCCTGAAAAACGAGAGGAAAGAACGACAGAAGGCGGTTTAGATGTTGTCCAAGATGACAACAGGCTTGCACATTTTATAGCACCTTTGCGTGAAGCTGGCAGCAGGGTTTCAATTTTTATTGCTGCGGACCAACGGCAGATTGATGCGGCAAAGCGTATTGGGGCGCAGGTCATTGAACTTCATGCCGGTGCGTATTGCGACCTGCATGCAGAAGGTAGGCTTGAAGAAAGTGATGCTGAGTTGGAGCGATTGCGCGAAATGTCGTCATATGCTCATTCCTTAGGGCTTGAAGTACACGTTGGTCATGGGCTGACCTATAAGACAGTAAAACCAGTGGCGGCTTTTCCAGAAGTTATGGAATTGAATATTGGACATTTTCTGATCGGTGAGGCGATTTTTCTTGGGTTGCAACCAGCAATTTCTGAAATGCGCCGTTTAATGGATGAGGCGCGCGGTTTGCTATGATCCTCGGCGTTGGAACCGACCTAGCTAATATTGAGCGCATAGCTGGCGTGTTAGATCGGCATGGGGACAGGTTTCGAAACCGGGTATTTACCGAAACCGAACAAAGAAAGGCGGAACGCAGAAAAGACACCGCAGGGACATATGCCAAACGCTGGGCCGCAAAAGAAGCCTGCTCAAAAGCTCTTGGCACTGGCTTGCGAATGGGGATCGCATGGAAAGACATGGCCGTTAGAAACCTAAGAACGGGTCAGCCAGTTATGGAAGTGTCTGGCTGGGCCGCCGAGCGTTTACGGGACATGACCCCAAAAGGCCATGAAGCTATCATTCACGTTACACTAACGGATGATCATCCTTGGGCACAGGCTTTTGTTGTCATTGAGGCGAGACCTCTGGCTTGACACATAGCTGCCAAATGATCATGAAGCGAATATCTTATTCAGGAGAATCCGATGGCGACTGAAGCCAAAAGAAAACCAAATTCCATATTAGAGACTATTAAGACCATTGTTTATGCATTGCTCTTGGCAGGTATTTTTAGATCCTTGTTCTTTCAACCATTTTGGATTCCTTCGGGTTCAATGAAAGAAACGCTGCTGATCGGAGATTTTCTATTTGTGAATAAAATGGCCTATGGGTATTCCTACGCTTCCTGCCCAAGTGTCATTATACCCAGATTTGGCATTAATGTAGACGCGAAAGATATTTGTGGTTTTTTGAGGAATAACAACAATCGGCTGTTCGGGGACGCGCCTGAAAGGGGTGACGTCGTGGTTTTTCGCCACCCGGTTACTGGCAGAGATTATATCAAGCGGTTGATTGGGCTTCCGGGCGATAAAGTTCAAATGAAAGAGGGCCGTCTTCATCTCAATGGAACACCTGTGGATATGAAGCCAGATGGCATTTTCAAAGAGATCATGGAGCCTCAGGGATCATTTGGCAATCGGCCGCGATGTGCAAATGGGGCAGTTGGAAGCGGCGGTATTTGCGAAAAAGAACGTTTCATTGAAACCTTACCAAATGGCGTTACACACACTACCTTAAATATCGGAACAAGATCAAATGACACAACGCCTGTGTTCACTGTCCCAACCGGCGAATATTTTTTCATGGGGGATAACCGAGACAATTCAACCGACAGTCGTATTCGTCAGAAGGCTGGAGGCGTTGGATTTGTAAAGTTCGAAGATCTGGTCGGACGGGCAGATCGGGTCATGTTTTCTTCGGGAGGTAGGTCGATGTTTTTCTTCTGGACCTGGCGAAGTAATCGGTTTTTTAAGAGGATAGAGTGAAGCTTTCCGCCGATCTTATCAGTTTTCAAACCCGTCTGGGCTATACGTTTGGCGATCCTAGTCTGCTGATAGAAGCTGTGACCCATTCATCTATGAGTTCACAGACACGGCATGACAATCAACGGCTTGAGTTTTTAGGGGATCGTGTGCTTGGCTTAGTGATGGCACAGGCACTTTTTGAGAAAGACATTAACGCAAAAGAAGGACTGCTGGCGCCCAGATTTAATACCCTTGTGCGCAAAGAAACATGTGCTGAGGTGGCCCAGCAAATAGATTTGGGCTCGGTTCTAAAACTCGGGCGCTCTGAGATGGTTTCAGGTGGGCGCCGAAAAGAGGCATTGCTGGGCGATGCAATGGAAGCGATAATTGCGGCGGTCTATATTGATGGCGGCCTTGGCGAAGCTGAGAAGATAATTCTCACACTTTGGGGCCCGCGGATTGAGGCGGTTAAATCTGATGCCCGGGATGCAAAGACGGCTTTGCAAGAATGGGCCCAAGCTCGCGGTTTAAAGCCGCCAATTTACGAAACTATGTCTCGTAAGGGTCCTGATCATGCGCCTGTTTTTGAAATTGAAGTGTACCTTGAAACTGGCGAAAAGCAGCAAGCAAGTGCCGGGACCAAAAGGAAAGCTGAACAAGCTGCCGCAAGTGTATTGCTGCGGGATTTAGGGGCTACAGAATGAAAAAAGCAGGTTTTATAGCCTTAATTGGCGAACCAAATGCGGGAAAATCGACCCTATTGAATCAAATGGTCGGAGCTAAGGTTTCAATCGTAACCCATAAGGTTCAAACAACACGCGCCAGAATAAGAGGGGTTGCCATCGAAGGAGAATCGCAACTGGTCTTTGTCGATACCCCTGGTGTGTTTAAACCTCGCCGTCGATTGGATCGTGCAATGGTTGCCGCTGCTTGGAGCGGGGCGGCAGATGCTGATATAATTGTTTTGCTTATTGAGGCCCATCGCGGCTTAAGTGAGGGCGTTAAGGCCATTATTGAGCAGCTGAAGGCAACAATTCGAGACCGGCCTGTTATTTTGGCAATTAATAAAATTGACAGAGTGAAATCCGAGTTTTTGCTGAACCTAACCCAGAAAATGAACGAGCAGTTTTCTTTCGAACACACTTTTATGATTTCTGCTGAACACGGACATGGGGTCACAGATTTGCGCAAATCGCTTGCAGCCAAAGTTCCTATCCATCCTTGGTTATACCCCGAGGATCAAATAGCAGATTTACCGCTTAGGATGATTGCAGCAGAAATGACCCGCGAGAAATTGACCCTAAGATTGCATCAGGAACTACCATACCAGTTAACAGTTGAAACCGATTCTTGGGAAGAAAGAAAAGACGGCAGTGCGAGAATTGAGCAAGTGATTTATGTTGTTCGAGATGGGCATAAAGGCATTGTTTTGGGGAACAAGGGTGAAACGATAAAGGCAATTTCCAAAGCTGCACGCCAAGAGCTGGAAACATTCTTAGGACGAAAAGTGCACTTGTTTTGCCAAATTAAGGTGCGCGAAAAATGGCTTGAGGATGCACAGCGCTATTCAGAAATGGGCCTTAATTTCAAAGATGGAAATACATGACGAGGCTGGCTACAGAATTTTGGGTACATGCGTATATTAAACGTTTAGAGCTACAAAATATACCTGCCTATGTGATGGCACACGGCGATAATACGGCCGGAGCGGTTTTGGTGAAGCTGGCAACATTAGACGGGCAGGCGTGCCTAATGCATCGCACTTATGATTTGCAAAGTGGCGAGCTTTCTTGGGCAGAGATGTCTACAGGGCCCGAGACCGAAGTAGACAATTTGATCGTAAAACAGCGCAGTTTTGACCCCGACCTTTGGGTGATCGAGGTTGAGAACTCGAACGGAGAGCATTTTTTAGGACAAGACTAGTGTTTTTCATTCGAAAATTATTTGTTTTCAAATCTGCTGACATTAAGTGGATTTGGCAATAGATATGCTTTTATGGAATGGCGCGACCACGGCATATTACTTTCGACAAGAAAGCACGGCGAGACTTCTGCGATAATTGAAGTTTTCACGCCCTCGCATGGTCGGCACCTTGGCGTTGTAAAGGCCGGTACGTCACGCAAACTTGCGCCTATTCTCCAACCTGGGGCGCAACTTGATGTGACCTGGCGGGCGCGTTTGCAAGATCATATAGGCACATTTACGGTTGAGCCTTTGCGGAGCCGAAGCGCAATCGCAATTTCAAATCGGTTGGCCTTAGCCGGGCTGAATGCAGTGGTAGCAATTTTACGCTTGGTGTTGCCTGAGCGGGAAGTGATGTCAGAGTTTTATATCGTAACCGAGCAGCTTTTAGATCTTCTTGATCGGCAGGATATTTGGTCGTTGGCCTATCTAAAGTGGGAAATGCGGCTTCTTGAAACTTTGGGATATGGATTGGACCTGCAAAGCTGTGCCGTCACCAATAAAACTAATGACTTACGGTATATTTCCCCAAAATCCGGGCGTGCTGTATCAGCCCAAGGGGCAGGGCAATGGGTGGACCGATTATTACCCTTGCCAAGTGTGATGTTAGGAAATGGAGACGCAAATAAGCTCGATATCATCAATGCCCTTAGAGTGACCGGTTTCTTCATAGAAAACCATTTGTGCAAGGATTTAGGTTTGGAAAGCCCACCGGCCGCGCGAGGACGGTTGCTGGACCTATTTGAAAAGAGTTAATGCCCAAGCTAAAAGCTACAAAAATTGGAAAATCCCTCTGGACACTCTGATCTGCACACCATAGAAGTCCCTCACCCAATTTACCAAATTCTCCCGTGCCCGGGTAGCTCAGGGGTAGAGCAGTGGACTGAAAATCCTCGTGTCGGTGGTTCAAATCCGCCCCCGGGCACCACTATTCAAAGCAACATACTGATATTGTTCTGTTTTTGTTAACGGATGCAGGATCGTAGTTGATGTCGTTGTTGTTGAATGTGCCTCATACCTATCGCAAAGATGGTGTTTATTACTTGCAGCGGTATGTCCCTGAGGATGTTCGTAAGCATTATAAAACCAATCGTATCTCTTTTTCGCTTCGGACAAAGTCTGCACGGGAGGCTTGTGCTCTTTCTCGCAGTGCCAGTGCAAAGCTTGAAGCCTATTGGCATTCTCTCAGGCTCGCGTACGGAGAAGTGCCCGCTCAGCATTTAGTTTCTTTGAGAAGTCAGGATCACGGTGACGGTACTGACATAGAGCAGCCCGTAGATTTGAGCCTGACTGAAGCTGGCGAGGTGTATCTGCGCCTGAAGGGTTCAAACAAACCCAAGACATTCCACAGTGCTGTAGAGCGGGCTCTAAGCTACGTCGTTAAAGTGATTGGGAATAAACCACTACAGGCAATTTCACGTAAGGATGCAGCGACTGTGCGGGATGATCTAGTTGCCAAAGGCCTTGCGCCATCTTCGGTCACTCGTGTGCTTACGACAATCAAAGCCGTCATCAATTTTGCCATTCAAGAAGAAGGGATAGAGCTTTCAAATCCATTTAAGGGTTTATTCGTGGATAAAAGCATAGGGCCGAAGAAACGGATGCCTGTTCCATTGAATGATTTGCAAAGAGTTCAAAAGCAATGCTGGAACGTAGATGACGATTTACGTTGGATTGTTGCGGCAATTAGTGACACGGGTTGTAGAATGGCTGAGATCGTGGGGCTGAGTAAAGCTGATGTCAGATTAGATGGCGACATTCCTTTCATTTCAATCAGTCCTAAGCCGTGGCGTAGGCTTAAAACAGCCTCAAGTGAACGGGATATACCGCTGGTTGGATCAGCTCTTTGGGGAATTACTCGTGCATACCAGTCAACCAATTCAGAGATGTTATTTCCACGCTACAACAATGGGCTTTATTCAAACTCAAATAGTGCTAGTGCTGCTCTATCAAAATGGCTCAAGCAGCAAACTAAACCCGACTGCACGATGCACAGCTTTAGGCATTCATTCCGAGATCGTTTAAGAGCAGTGGAGTGTCCTATCGAACTCACTGATGCACTTGGTGGTTGGAGTACTGATGGAATTGGGGCGGCTTATGGTCAGGGCTATAGCCTGGAACTTAAACAAAAATGGTTGTCTGCAATCGTGTTA
>CABXKH010000030.1 GCA_902512685.1 Paracoccaceae bacterium
CATGACTGCAAGTTGGATAATCTCTGGACTGGTTTTGAAGTAGCGGAAAGATACAGGGTTATGCATAGCTGGGTAGCTAATTGCCAGGCCTTCTAGAGGCAAGGAGGTTTGTTCTGACAGTGCCGATGCAGTTGTTGTTTCGCTTGGTGTCGACACATTTGAAAAGGATCCAATCAGCTTCTTCAAACTGGCCAGCAATGATTTCATCACTATGGGCGAACGTATTTCTATGTTGGACATGCCAACATTATTTGTAATGGAGGGAGGCTACGCTGTCGAGGAAATCGGAATTAATACTGTCAATGTGTTGATGGGATTTGATGGAACAAAGGCATGAGACCACTCGTCCCTGAAACCTTATTAGAGAAACCAAAAATTAGGGTCCTCTCAGACTAATCAGCCCAAACATCCAGCCATCTTTGCTCTTTCCACTGGACTTCTCTTGCTCCGCAAGCCTGTGTGTAGCTGTGCCCGAATACCGTCGGGCTCTGCTCGGTACGAGCGATTGGTACGGAGTAGAGTATGAGACTTGATCTGGATGGTTTGGCGGCTGTGTCCTTCCCCCCTAAATTAGTGCCACTAATTTAGGGGGGAAGGACAATTTCCGCCTTCGGATGTCATCATGAGGATGATCTCTACGAAGTTAAATTAGTCTTGCAAGGTTAATTTAGCCTCAGAGTATATGAAAAAACCCTTTAATCGTTCAATTTATCTACTTGAAATCTAGGAGGTGTAAGCCCTGATTGAAACCAATTCAAAAAGCTAACAATCGAGTAAACAG
Organism: Paracoccaceae bacterium; assembly: GCA_902512685.1. Classification (GTDB taxonomy): domain Bacteria; phylum Pseudomonadota; class Alphaproteobacteria; order Rhodobacterales; family Rhodobacteraceae; genus CABZJG01. Next base: position 782 of record CABXKH010000030.1, read on the forward strand.
GCCTACCCGTCGCGTCTTTAATATTCGCCGCATAAGGCCCTAAATTGGTGCACTCAAGAACAATTGCGCCAACGTTTGGATGTGTTGAAACCAATCGTTCAGCTGCCTCACAGGTTTCTCTTTTGCAGGCGGCAATATCCATATGATCCTTATCTTTGAAAATGGCCTCGGCAAAAACACCTGTCTTTGGCAAGCCTGCTATGGCCGTTGTTCCGCGTGCTCCAGAGGCATGTAAATGTGCGGCACTTAGGCGTTCTTCAGAAATAGTCAGCACACCCGCTTCTTGCCCCGATGGTAAAATAGCTTCTATCCATGGAAGTTGCATAAGCGACGAACTAGCGAAAGGTACGCCTAAAGCATCTTTTAACTCCTCCTGCATCAAGCCAAGAAATCCACAGGAGGTTGTGATTCCGGAGCAGCCATCCGCAATCAGCTCGCGCCCTACACCCACAAAGGCATCAAAAAGTTTCCGGGGATCATGGTGCACTACTTTTTGCGCACTTGCACCGCTGACCGCTCTGAAATGAACTGGGAAATTCCAGGTGTCTTTATGCCCAATATCACCCATCAGGCGGGGAAAATTTGTCTCCAGCATAAGAATACCAATTGCTGCATTATTCATTTTGTTTCCTATTTTGTAGGGGTGATTGGCTCTTCATCTTCAGAGTAGGGCTGCAGTTTGTGAAGAAGCAGCTCCAAAAATTCTTTACCAAGTTGCGACATAGGGCGCGTGGAAGAGGTGATTATTGCCATGTCCATCATTATTGGAGGGTCAAAGCGGCGGGTCACAAACCGTTCGTCTCGATCGAATTCAAAACCAAATCGATCGAGAAGAGCGACGCCCATACCTTCTTTCACAAACGCTAGCAGGTTCTTGAAGAGATGAGAATGGATGCGCGCATTTAGCGGCATGCCAGCTTTTTCAAAAGCTTCCCTTAGACGACGTTGAGTAATGTGGTTGGGGCCCATCACTACAAAGGGCTCATCTTTTAGCATTTTCGGGGTCAGAGTTTCATGCTTTGTCAAAGGGTTGTCTTTGTGAAGAGCGATACGAGTTTCCACGCGTAGTGGAAAAGATTGAAGCGTGTCATAGAGCATTGGCATTTCACAAATACCAATCTCGAAAAGGCCAGAGAGAATCCACTCTTGGATTTTTGCACTGTACTGGGATTGGAATGTGATATTCATTTCAGACCTGTTTTGAGCGAATTCAGCAATGATTTTAGGCATAAAACCAAATGACATGGAATGCTGCGAGGCCACTTGTAACTGACCTATCTGCTTATTTTGAAGATCAACGACGGTTTGTGTGACATGGTCAAGTCCACGTATTACTGTTTCTATTTCGCGATGCATAAGCTCAGCTTCTGGGGTAGGGACCAGTCGACCGTGAACCCGCTCAAACAGTTTTAAACTGGTTTGCCGCTCTAGCTCGGCCAAAAGGTTTGAAATTCCTGGTTGTGAAATGCCCAAGGCCTCCGCAGCCCCAGTGACGGTTCCGACTTCAACGATCGCATGAAATGCCTGTAGTTGTCTGAATCTTAATCTCATAATTTTATATATCATTTTTTATGATATGATTACTATAAATTTATATTGGAAATGATGCTTCCCTCCTGACACTCTGTTCTGCACAAGTCATGGATTCACGTAATGAAATCGCAGCATGTCGTTATCATAGGCGCAGGGATCGTTGGAACTGCATCCGCGATCTGGCTAAGGCGTGCAGGTTTTGAGGTGACCTTGCTCGATAAGGGCACCCCAGGAATGGGGGCTTCTTATGGCAATGGCTGTATCCTAGCAAACTCATCCGTGGTGCCGGTGACGGGGCCAGGGCTGCTTAAAAAGAGCCCTTTCTATTTGGCTGATCCACGCTTTCCTTTATTCATGCGGTGGAGTTATTTGCCTAAGCTGCTTCCTTGGTTGATCAAATATATGTCAAACGCCAACGAAGGCGACACGCGCCGTATCAGCCAGGGTCTGACTACGATAGTGAGTGACAGTCTTGAGCAACACAAGGCTTTAACTGCGCACACGAGTGCAGCCAAATGGGTGCAAGAAAGTAACTACAGTTTTGCTTACACTGATCGTGCAGCCTATGATGCTGAGGCGTTCACATGGCAGCTCAGACGAGAAGCAGGCTTTGTACCTGAGTTAATTGAGGGTGCTGCTGTACAGGAAGAAGAGCCAATTTTAGGACCCAATACGAGGTTATTAGCTGTACTGAAGGGGCACGGGTATATCCTGAGTCCCGGGTTATACGTACAAGATCTTGTGACACTTTTGAAAGAGCTTGGTGGAAAGTTTTTACAGGCCGAGGTCAAAGATTTCGCTCTGGACAATGGCAAGGTCACGGCTGTGGACACGAGTAATGGACGATTTCACTGTGATAAAGCGATTGTTTCATCTGGCATTTGGTCAAAGCCGTTAATGCAAAAATTGGGTCTTACCGTACCACTTGAGGCTGAGCGCGGCTATCATATTGTCTTTAAGCAGCCTAGCCAGAAACCAAGGAACCCCATGATGCTCGTAGCTGGTAAATTTGTAGCCACAGCAATGGATCAAGGCCTTCGCTGCGCAGGTGTTGTAGAATTTGGTGGGATTACCGAGAAACGCTCAAAAGCGCCATTAAAGCTTTTGCGGCGCAAGGTTAGGGAAGTTTTTCCAAACCTTACGTTTGCTTCTGAGCAAGAATGGTTGGGTTACCGCCCTGCGCCCAGTGATAGTTTGCCGTTGATAGGAGAGATTTCGGGGTCGGGTATCTTCGCAGCTTTCGGTCACCACCATATTGGATTGACGGGTGGCCCTAAAACCGGCCGGCTTGTTGCAGATTTGATATCTGGAAACCACTCAAATTACGACATTCGCCCTTTTGAACCCATGCGCTTTGGGTCGGGCAAATAACCAAGGTCTCAACAACAACATAGGGAGAATACAATGAGAACTTTCACAAAAGCACTAAACACAGTTGCCACCACGGTGGCGTTGGCAATAGCCGGAGCAGCGGCTTCTGCTGAAAAATGGGATATGCCGATGGCTTATGCGGCAACAAATTATCACTCAGAAATGGGCGTTGTCTTTGCCGATAAAGTCCGCGAGTATACAGGTGGCGAAATCGACATCACGGTTCATCCAGGTGGCTCATTGTTCAAGGGTGGCGAAATTAAGCGTGCTGTTCAGACCGGCCAAGCTCCAATTGGTGAACGTTTTATGTCAGCACATGCTAACGAAGCGCCGCTTTTGGGGTGGGATAATTTGCCTTTTATTGCGACAACATATGAGCAAAATAGTGCACTTTGGGCAGCTGCGAAAAGTAAGGTTAATGCGCAGTTGTCGGATCTTAATCTTGTCGCACTGTATACATGCCCTTGGCCGGGCCAGGGCTTTTACTTCAATAAAGAGGTAAGTTCTTCAAAAGATACTCAAGGGGTAAAATTTCGCTCATACAACACGGCGACTGCTACATTTGCAGAAGAACTAGGGATGATCCCTGTGCAAGTAGAAGCTGCCGAGTTGAGCCAAGCATTGGCTACGGGCGTAGCACAGTCGTTTATTTCGTCTGGATCAACAGGGTATGACCGCAAAGTTTGGGAGCATTTATCGCATTACTACAAAGTGAATGCATGGCTGCCGCGTAACTATGTTATTATCAACAAAGGCGTTTGGGAAGGCATGAGTGCTGACATGCAAGCCGGCATTCAAAAAGCTGCTGATGAAACAGGAGCTGCCTGTGCTGCCAAGTCTGCAGAGCTTGCTAATTGGTATTTTGAACAGCTTGAAGCAAATGGCATGAAAGTCGCTGATGCGGGCTCTGAGTTTCTATCCGAGTTAGAAGCTATTGGAGCGAAAATGACCGCAGATTGGTTGGCAGTTGTGGGTGCTGACGGCCAAGCTATACTAGACGCGTACAATGCAAACTAAACTTGTTGTCAGCGGCCCTTTTTCAAAAGCGGCCGCTGACATATGGCCCGCAAAGGAAGTTCAATGCGAGATTGGCAACCGTTTCTATGGCTGCCCTTATGGGTGTGGCTCTTCATTTTTCCATCAATTATTGCTCTGTTTTGTCTCTGGAAAGGCCCAAAAGCGGCAGTACTTTTTGCGCCTATTTGGAAGCTACTTGATAAGATATACAAAGTTGCCGGCGTTCTAGCTGCATGTTTCATGGTGCTTATTCTATTGTTGATTATTGGCCAGATGGTCGCGCGCTGGTCGAACCTAACTTTCCCAGGATCAACTGAATATGCAGGTTATGCTATGGCGGCAACGTCTTTTTTTGCGTTGGCCTATACGCTCACGCAAGGCGCACATATCCGAGTGTCTGTTCTGTTAAATCTTAATCACCATACGAAGTTCTGGCTCGATGCTGCGGCTATGTTTGTCGCTGCTATCACGGCTACTTATTTCGCACGCTATGCAATCAAGACCAACGTGGTGTCCGAGATGCTGAATGATCGCACCCAAGGGCAGGACTTTGTCCCTGAATGGTTACTCACATTTTTTGCCATGTTTGGCAACTCTCCTACAAGATGGGGCGAGATGTGGGCTAAGACTGGCTCCGAATGGGTTTACACGCCTGTATGGTTGCCTCAACTTCCAATGTCTTTTGGCACTGTTCTTCTAGCGATTGCCATTTGGGATTATCTCACTCGATTGCTCGCTCTCCGTGAAACCCAAATTCATGGGGAGAGCTTAAAATGACCGAACTATATGCGACAGTGATTTTCCTATTTGTGCTTTTTGCCCTGCTGGGTGGCTCTGTTTGGATCGGACTGGCCCTAATGGGTGTGGCTTGGGTTGGCATGGAGCTTTTCACGTCACGCCCTGCTGGGGATGCAATGCTTACGACGATCTGGACCGGCGCTTCGAGTTGGACATTAACAGCATTACCCCTCTTTATTTGGATGGGCGAAATCCTATACCGCACGCGACTATCTCAGGACATGTTTCGGGGCCTTGCGCCGTGGATGCGTTTTTTGCCTGGTGGGTTGCTACATACAAATATTGCAGGTTGCACGATTTTTGCTGCTGTTTCTGGTTCTTCGGCAGCGACGCTCAATATGGTCGGTAAAATGTCGATACCGGAGTTGCGCGAACGTGGCTATCCCGAGTTTATGATTATCGGAACCTTAGCAGGTGCAGCAACGCTTGGATTAATGATACCACCTTCGCTTACACTGATCGTTTATGGTGTTACAATCAATGAAAGCATCACGAAGCTTTTTATGGCCGGTGTCTTTCCAGGGTTGGTTTTGGCAGGTCTCTTTATGCTATACATTATGGCATGGCACTTCATTCGCAAAGATCAGCGCCCGGAACCCGAACAGCCAATGCCGTTGCGAGAACGTCTTGTTGAAAGCCGCTTTCTACTCCCACTTTTTGGACTTGTCTTCGTTGTCATTGGTTCAATGTATCTCGGATATGCTACAGCGACAGAGGCAGCTGCAGTTGGAGTTGTTGGTGCTCTGGCGCTTTCTGCAATGCAAGGCTCGCTTGATTGGACAACGTTCAAAGAAAGCTTGATGGGTGCAACAAAGACCTCTGCGATGATTGCTTTTATTCTTATGGGTGCGGCTTTCCTTTCCCTTTCGATGGGCTTTACTGGACTGCCACGCGCCCTGGCTGAAATGATCGATAGCTACAACCTAACGCCAGTTGCATTGATCGCAGTGCTCACAGTATTTTACCTAATTTTGGGTATGTTTATGGATGGCCTTTCATCCGTTGTTTTGACAATGGCAATTGTCGAGCCCATGATCCGCACAGCTGGTATTGATGTGATCTGGTTTGGCATTTTTCTCGTAGTCGTGATTGAAACTGCACAAGTAACACCGCCAATTGGATTTAATCTATTCGTATTACAAGGTATGACCCGTCATGAGATTGGCTATATCGCCAGAACGGCTGTGCCCATGGTAGCTCTTATGTTGTTGATGGTGGTGATTTTGGTAATCTTTCCTGAATTGGCTACGTGGCTTCCTGAAAACATTCGAAAAGGTCCTGGTGGATAAAACTGGATGTTTGGATTTCTAGCATTTCTGGCACAATATGGGCGCTTTGTGCTAGTGGCTGGATTGATATCGGGTTTGGCACTGCCAGATGCTGCAATGGCACTACGCCCTTGGCTCAGCGAATTAGTATTGCTTTTAATATTTTTTACGGCTTTCAGAATTGGTTTTCCTACTGCACTTGCAGCGCTTCATCATATCCGTGAAACCTTTGCAATAGTTCTGGCATACCAAGTGGCATTGCCCTTGATGTGCATTCTTGTGTTTACCGCTTTTGGTCAGGTGCAAAGCCCTGTAGCAATCGCACTTACGCTTATGTTGGCCGCACCCTCCATTACCGGCGCGCCTAATTTATCTGTCATGCTCGGGCATCCCCCTGAACCAGCCTTTCGTGTGCTCATCCTTGGCACAATGCTTTTGCCAGTTACAATCATCCCGATATTCTGGTTTTCTCCTGTTTTAGGATCTTTCACCGAAGCACTTGCCGCGGCGATACGCCTAAGCATTATGATGGGTATAACGATCGCCATAGCTTTTGGGCTGCGCGCTATCCTAAAGCCAAAAATGAAAGCCGAAGAAATGGAGGCGCTGGATGGGATGAACACTATAGCCCTTGCTGTGATTGTTATCGGGCTTATGAGCGCTGTTATCCCCGCATTCATGGACAAACCAGTTGTTTTGGCTGGATGGTTGCTCTTCGCAATTTTTGTAAATTGCGGATTACAGCTATTGGCCTATTTCGTGTTTCAGTTTTTGGAAGTGGGTCAAAGAAATGTGCCAATTGCAATCGTTGCAGGGAACCGTAACGTTGCGATTTTTCTTATTGCCTCTAGTGCGACGGTTCAAAGCGAAGAGTTTTTGATTTTTCTTGGGTGTTATCAATTCCCAATGTATCTCACACCGATCATTATGCGACCGGTGTTTAAAATAAGATGATTGTTGAACGCAAACTTTACTTTAGTTTGTATTTCTTAACCAACCGAATTGAGTGAGGGCTCGTAGAAAATTTGAATAAAGCCTTTAATAGACTGAAAAAGGAACTCAAAAATTACCAAAAAGGCACTCACCTATCTGACTTGAGGTGAAATAAATCACATAAAAACAATGAGGTACGATTTACGTTTGTTCCGGCCGTGGGTACCAGGTTTTTGCTAATTTTGCCTTTAAACTAAAGCATACAAGGGTTAGCCTTGCAAAAAGGGAACTCAAATTGAGTTAAAAACAGGCGAACTACCATGCAAGAAGATGACGATGATTTCGGTGTAACCAGCGAGGGCACCGAGATTCTAAATCTACCCCTATATACCGAGCGCAAAGCGGATGGCATCTATCGCTACCGCAGAAGAGTGCCAAAGGCCTTACGTGGCCGGCTTGGTAAAGGATACCTTTACCGCTGGACGTGTCACGGTTTCGTGCCGCTCAGGAGGACATAAAGCAAGGTCGCGCGCGTGCGTGGGATTAGAGGCATAAAATTTTGAAAAATTAGGAACATAGCCCAATAAAAATATATAAAATGGATGATGGTCCAAGTAGTGCTATTGCGAATTACCTTTTCCAAAAGAAATATCGCAGTAAATATGGTTAGTTGCTCTTAGATTGAATTATGTGTCTGAAAGATAAAAATGCACTACTTGTGGGGGCGAATGTGGGGGCTAGAAAATATTAAATTTTTCAACTAACTGAAAATAAAATATTTATTATGTAATTATGGCGGTGCTTGTAGTCCCGCGAGCTTAGGCATCAGCAGTTTCACAATAAATAGGCGTTAAGGTTTTAGGGCTGGTTTAAAAATAGCGGGATGTAAGTTGATTAGGCATGGCTGGGTAGCTAAATGCCAGGCCTTCTAGAGGCAAGGAGGTTTGTCCTGACAGTTCCCCGCGCGGTTATTCAGCCCCTTGTGCTGACGATGTTCTATGCCGGGTTTAAGCTTTTTCAAAGCGGCCGCATAAGACCGTAATTTGTCTGTGATGATGAGTAGGAACTGGATAGGCTGATCCTAAGGGAAAGCGGTGGTTGTAGCAGTACTACAGCAGGTCTGTCGATTTTAATATATTTTCTAAAGACTTTTTTAGACTATCCGCGAATTGTAAGCTAATTTGGGATATCGCCCGGTGGCGCGGTGTTAGCAAGCCTATGGTTTGCTGGATTTTCGGGGCAAATGGGCGAAAAACTATTTTGTTTTCATATCCGTCTAATAAATTTTTGTTAAGTTCCCGATAAAGCCAAACGTTTAGAATGGACATAAACCCTATAGCTTGCCCACTCTCGATCAGAGCATATTGCGCAGCCCCATTTTGTAATGCAAAGGGGATATCCAATATTACCCCCTCATTATCAAAAGCTGCTTGTAGCTGCTTGGTGAGGTAGTGCTCAGGCAGAAATGTCACAAAAGGCTGTCCACTTAAATCTTTCGGGGTGAGTAGCTTATGTTTGGCAAGCGGGTTATCGGCCCGAACAGCAATAACAGTGTCCATCTGAAAATTTCGCGTTGCATAAAGCTTTGATGGTTGAGGCTGCTCAGCAATTCCTAAATCAAATTGTTGAGATGCGATGCTCTCTATAACTCTAATAGATGGCTGAGCCCGCATATAAAACCGAATACCAGTGTTATTTTTAGTGAAATTTGCAATTTCTGTTGGTAGAAAAAATTCCGATACCACTGGCATACAGGCTATACGAAGTTGGGAAAATTGATGTGTTTCGCGTTTCATAAAACGCTCTAAATCCGCCATCTTTTGCAAAATTTCTTCAGAACGCTCTAGAAAAAAATTGGTTTCGGGTACTGGTTTTAGCCTCCCATTAACACGGTCAAATAGTTTATAACCAATCATTTTTTCTGCATCCGAAATCACTAAGCTCAAGGCTGGTTGTGAACGTCCTAATGCAGAAGCCGCTTTTGAAATTGAACCCGTTTTTATGACTTCTCCGATAACGGTGAGGTGCCAGATTTTCAGCATAGGTTTCGCTCCATTGCAAGTGTATTTCGGTAAGATATATAAGTTTTTCTTATTGACAACACAGTATTTATTAATTGATTAAATGCCATACCCATGTCTTTATTTAAGAATGAATTATGTAAGTGGCTAATTAGGAAAAAGTTGGAAAATTGCTGGAACCATTCTGGGTGGCTCTGAGCACTTTTGCCGTTTTTTTCCTTTTCCTTTACTAATTCACAAAACATGGAGGAGTTCAGAAATGAAACGATGGTTAAAAGCAGTTGCAACAATATTAACTGCTACTTTTTCCTTTGCAGGAGTTGCTTCGGCTGAGGAAATGAGATTTTTTAAAATTGGTACAGGCGGTACAGGAGGAACCTATTATCCGATCGGGGGCTTAATTGCGAATGCAATTTCAAATCCTCCGGGGTCCCGTCCCTGCGATAAAGGTGGAAGCTGTGGCGTGCCTGGCTTGGTTGCGATTGCTGTGTCAACTACGGCATCTGTTTTCAATGCAAATGCGATCCAGGCAGGGTCACTTGATGCAGGTTTGGCAGGCGCTCAAACAGTTGTTCAAAGTTATAACGGTGAAGGCAAGTTTGTAGATAACAAGAAAGATAAAATCCGGGTAATCGCTAATTTGTACCCGGAAAGCATGCATCTTGTTTTGAAAAAGGGAATAAAACTCGACAGTCTCAAAGACCTAAACGGTATGAAAGTAGGCGTGGCTGCAGCTGGGTCAGGCACACAGGTTTCTGTGCGAATGATCTTAAAACACTATGGCATAAGTGCAAAAGAGTATGAACTAAATGTCGGTCAAAGTGCGCAGCGTCTTGCTGATGGCCAGATTGATGCGTTTTTCTATGCCGCTGGTACGCCTCTGTCCGCTCTAATCCAACTTGGATCAACAAAAGGATTCGACCTTTATAGTTTCTCGGAAGCAGAGCAAACAGCTATAAATGGAATTATTCCCTACTATGTGCAGGATGTAATCCAAGCCGGTGTTTACGAAAATATAGGTTATGATGTAAATACCGTTGCAGTTAACGGACAACTCATAACATCTATCGATCAGCCAGAAGACTTGATTTATGAAGTCACAAAGGCACTTTGGAATGATAATACACGTAAACTTTTGGACAAAGGGCATCCAAAAGGAAAAGCAATACGGCCTGAAACTGCTTTAAAAGGCGTGCTAATTCCTTTGCACCCAGGAGCAGAGCGCTTCTATAAAGAAGCTGGTTTAAAGTAATGCTGAGCTTGAGGGCGACTTAATAATCGCCCTCATTCTTCTCTTAAGTTTTCAGGAAATTGTGGTTATGGAAAAGTTTAGCCTAGAGCGGGCACTCTCTCTAGAAAGTAAATATGATGACTCGTTGCAAACACGTCCGATCGCAACTTGGCTGTCAAAATTTGTTCTTTATTTCAGCGTTTTTTTTGCACTTTATCATTACATAACTGCCGGCATAGGTGTTCCTGTCGATTATTGGCATATGGGCGCACATATGTCTGGTGTTATAATCCTAATATTTATTTCTTTTCCGGCATTCAAAAATAAAAACCTTGTAGATATTCCTGCTACCAGTTGGTGGTCCTTAGCAGGTGTGCCCTACTATGACTGGGTCTTAATTTTAACCGGCGTATCATCCTCTTTATATGTCGGCGCAACTTGGTATGGTGTCGAATTTAATTTTCTAGGGATCGCTTTTTCGATCCCAGAGCAAGTTTTGCGAATGGGGGTCCCATTGCCCGTTGATGTGGTTTTTGGCACCCTTTTGATAATTGTTTTGCTGGAAGCTGTTCGTCGAACAATTGGGATTGTTGTACCTATTATTATTCTCCTTTTCATTGGATATGCGGTTCTTGGACCGCATATACCAATTCAAATTTTGAAACATCCAGGTCTAAGTTGGTCTTTGTTCGTAAATAATATGTATTTTCCTGATCTAGGAATTTATGGAATTACGCTTTGGATCGTATCAACAGTGGTCTTTCATTTTGTTCTATTTGGCGTTCTTGCGCAACGCATTGGACTTGGACAATTCTTTGTCGATCTCGCAACAGTCGCCGCGGGTAGATACACAGGAGGTTTAGCGAAAGTTTCTGTAGTTTCATCGGCTTTATTTGGTACTATCTCCGGATCTTCAATTGCAAACACCGTTTCGACGGGGTCGCTGACTATTCCAAATATGAAAAGAAGTGGATACCCGGGGCACTTTGCTGGCGGTGTGGAAGCGGCGGCCAGTGCGGGAGGTCAAATCACACCTCCAATTATGGGTGCGGCCGCCTTTGTATTGGCCGAGTTCCTTGAAATTCCATATAGCACTGTGGTTATAGCTGCGGCATTTCCTGCTTTGATGCACTATATTGGTGTAATTTCCATAGTCCATTTTAAGGCAAAGAAGCTTGGTCTAAAAGGCCTGTCATCTGATCAAATTCCTCAATTTTTTATGGTGATAAAACAAGGGTGGATGACAGCCATCCCACTTGTTGTGCTAATTTATGTTCTTTTTTCTGGGTTCTCTCCACATATGGCGGCTTTTTGGGGTATCACGGCCATATTGATAGTTGGCTTCATTAACCCAAACCACCGTATAGGGTTGGGTGATTTAATTGCAGGGGCATCTCAGGGCGTGAAATATGCGCTGTCCGTAGGTGCAGTATGTGCTGCGATTGGAATAGTGGTTGGGGTAGTCAATGCAACAGGCCTCGGATTCAGGCTTGGTTTTATGGTGACTAACAGTGCGCTTGGTATGGGAGAGACTATTTTACCCTATTTCGAATATCTGCCTTTTGTAGACTTCGGTTTGAATGACATTACTCTGTTTATTTCACTCCTTCTCATTGCAGTGACGTGCATACTGATGGGCGCTGGACTTCCGACTACTGCTCTATACGTCATGTTAGCGACTGTGGCCCAACCAGCGCTTGCTGATTTAGGTATTCCTCCTCTCGCTTCGCACTTATTCGTACTTTATTACGGAGTAATTTCTGAAATCACACCACCTGTGTGCGCTTCTGCATATGCTGCGGCCGGCATTGCGGGGGCAAATCCATTCAAAACAGGATTGTCAGCGTTTTCGCTTGGGATTGGTAAGCTTCTTGTTCCAATGGTATTTGTTTATTCGCCTGCCATGCTTATTGTGCTAGACGACTATTTTACTTGGCAAGAGTTCTTACATACGGTTATCACATGTGCTCTTGGAGTATTTCTTCTCTCTGCATCGGTTGCTGGATATTTCATTGCTAACATGAACGGACCTAGCCGTTTGTTGTTCGGTCTTGCTGGCATCTTTCTTGTCGCTCCCTCTTGGGAGTCAACGATATATGCCCTGTTTTTTGCAGCACCAGTGATACTAACGCAATTTTTGGCTTACAAAAACAAGAATAATCCTGAAGCGATGGTGTGAGAAAATGATCAATAATTTTGCTCCTAAACCGTTGCGCTCATTCCAAATAATGGGGGTTACGGGCCTTGCTTACTTGTAGCTTCACGTTTCAGGAGCAAAAAGTGCTTCCGGCGGCCTGATAAAATGAAAACCAAGACATCTGATCAAAAACCTTTTGACGTTGCTGTTATCGGAGCAGGTATCATAGGAGTATCCTGCGCTTTACAACTTTCAGAGCGTGGATTGTCAGTCATCGTTATTGATCGTTATCCACCATGTGAAGGGGCAAGTTTTGGCAATGCAGGTGTTATATCACCGTGGAGTTGTGTGCCCCAATCGGTTCCCGGTCTGTGGCGCAAACTGCCAAAATGGTTTTTTGACCCTTTGGGTCCGATTGTTATTCGGAAGCGGCATATATTACCTTTTCTACCTTGGGCAATTCGTTTTTTTGCTGCAGGTAAAGCAAATAAAGTAGAGTCGATTGGCGATGCTATGATTGCATTGAGTTCCCAATCCCCATCTAATTATCGTGCTCTTTTGGCTGGCGAACCAGAAATAGAACTTCTAAAGGATTCTTCTTATATTTTTGCTTATAAACACCCTAAACAAGCTAATCTGGATCATTTTGGATGGCAGATGAGGCAAAAACGCAATGTGCCTTTGAATGTTATTTCAGCAGGGGAGTTACAAGAGCGAGAACCCGATATATCCAAGGCTTATCAAGCAGCTATAATTATTCATGGACAGGCTCGTGCTCTTAATCCATCAGCCATTGGCAAAGCGATTGCTAAAAAAGCACGAACACTGGGCGTGCACTTTGTTTTAGCAGAGACCAAGGCCATTACACAACGAGAGCAAAGTTGGACGGTGCACTGTCAAGATCAACAATATTTGGCAAATAAAACTGTTTTGGCTGCTGGCGTGTGGTCTGCCTCCCTCCTTCGTCCATTTGGAATTTATCTGCCCTTAGAAGCAGAACGCGGATACCATCTGCTTTGCGAAGATCCGGGCATTCATATCAATAATTCTATCATGGATGTAGAGCGTATGTGTGTCGCTAGCCAGATGGTGTCAGGGGTGCGTATTGCAGGTACAGCAGAATTCGCTGGTATTGAAGCAGCGCCTGATAATCGGCGTGCATTTGCATTCGAAAAGTCACTGAAGACTATGTTTCCATCGATTAATACAGGAAAAGCTAAGCCTTGGATGGGCCGCAGACCAACTTTTCCGGACAGCTTGCCATGTATAGGAGCAATAGAGGGGCTTCACAATCTTTATGCAGCGTTTGGTCATTCACATTACGGATTAAGTCAGGCCCCCAAAACAGGCCAAATTATCGCTGACTGCATTACAAATAAGCAAGTTGATGTTGATTTGACGCCCTATAAGACAGATAGATTCACATGACCCGAAACTATGATTCAATTATTGTAGGTGCGGGATTGGTCGGCCTGAGCATTGCCTATGGTTTGGCGCGCCGTGGTCAAAGCTGTTTAGTGCTTGATGCGTCAGATACATCCCATCAGGCTTCAAAGGGCAATTTTGGCCTAGTTTGGGTACAAGGTAAGGGCGCTGGTTTTTCTTCCTATGCAGATTGGACATTACAGTCATCAAATTTATGGCCCAGCTTTCGTGATGAGTTGCAAGAAAAATCGGGCAAGCACCTAGCACTTGAGCAAAAGGGAGGCATTCATATTTGTCTCAGCAACGAAGAGTTTGAAAATAGAAAGAAGATGCTTGACTTAATGCAATCTCATCAAAATGGTCGGTTTGCATACGAAATGCTTGACAGAAAAGCTCTGCTCAAACTGCAGCCTGGCTTGGGAAACGATGTTGTAGGAGGGTCTTGGTGTCAGCATGATGGGCACGTTAACCCACTTTACCTTTTGAGAAGCCTGAAGGACGGTTTTTGTCAGCATAAGGGGCAATTGTATTTTGACGCCACTGTTTCGGAAATATCATACCACAAAGGTGTATTTGATGTCTTAAGCAAAAAAGGCACCTTCAAATCTGAAATTTTGATCTTAGCTGCAGGCCTCGGCAATAGTTCATTGGCCCCGTTTGTTGGATTGAAGCAACCTGTTCGGCCGCAAAAAGGCCAGATATTGGTAACCCAGAAAGTCGATAAGCTTATCAGGTTTCCTATGACACAGATGCGTCAGACGGCTGAAGGAAGTATCATGATTGGCGGCAGTAAAGAAGAGGTTGGGTTTGATATTTCTTCGTCTACAGATATCACAGCCAAGATTGCACTTCGTGCACAGCGCACATTGCCCGCTTTAAAGCACCAGAATATTATCCGTAATTGGGCCGCATTACGTGTAATGTCGCCTGATGGATATCCCATTTATGATCAATCTATAACTCATCCTGGAGCATTTGCATTTAGCTGCCATAGCGGGGTTACTCTTGCTCCAGCTCATTGTTTTGGCTTGGCAACTGATATTGAAATGGGGAAACTTGGAGTTGAATTGCAGCCGTTTTCAGAGAGGAGGTTTGATGTTTCGTAATAGAAGTTCCGAGCAATGCAATATTACTATTTTCGTTGATGACAAACCTGTTGCAGCACATGAGGGGGATCTTATTGCGACCACTCTTCTCAATAATGGGATCGTTGCAGTTCATCCAGCACCTGGTGGCGCAGCGCGGGGCCCTTATTGTTTGATGGGCGTTTGTTTTGACTGCTTGATTAGATGTGAAGATGGGAGGACCGAACAAGCTTGCCAAATTTATGCAAAGGATGGAATGAAAATTTACCTACCTCTCACAGATCAGAGTGAGAAGGACGTTCGTGAATGAAAACAAACTTTGACCTTGTCATTATAGGCGCTGGGCCAGCTGGCATGTCTGCGGCAATACACGCATCTAAATTTGATATGAAGACACTTGTGCTGGATGATCAGTTTGCTGTTGGCGGTCAGGTCTATCGCCACATTTTGCAGAATAATAATAACAGAACAGATCTGCCCTTTCTGGACGAAGATTACTGGTCAGGACACAATCTGGCTCATGAGTTTTCATGTTCATCTGCCCAACTTCGGCCTGAAAGTCGGGTCTGGCAAATCACTAAGAATAAAGAAGTCTTTTTCACTCAGAAAGGAAAAGCGCATTGTGTTCAGGCAAAGGCTATTTTGATAGCAACAGGGGCCATGGAACGCCCAATGCCAGTGAAAGGTTGGACTTTGCCTGGTGTGATGAGCGTCGGGGCTGCACAGATATTGCTTAAGACAGCCCAGAGTGGAACTGATGGAGCAGTATTTGCTGGTTCAGGACCTTTGTTTTACTTGGCTATTCAGCAATATCTAAGAGCCGGGTTTGAAATAAAGGCTGTAATTGATACCAGCCCAAAGAAAATTCCTCTTATGGGGTATATTTTAACAATTCCTGCCTTGCTTCAACCAAACTTGCTTTTTAAAGGGGCTCGTTGGCGCGCTGAAATTCGTAAAAAACCATTTTATTTTTCTGAAGTGAAATCTGTCCGTATCAATGGCAAAGATTTTGCAGAAAGCCTGTGTTTTACAGATGTGGAAGGCCGAAAACAGACAATCTCCACAAGTCATATTTTTATCCACCAAGGCGTTATTCCAAATATTAATTTAACAATGGCAACAGAGCTAGAACATAGATGGTGCGGCCGTCAATTATGCTGGAAACCAAAGGTAGATATGTTTGGCGAAAGTTCAATTGACGGCATCTTTATTGCTGGTGACAGCCTGGGGGTTTTTGGTGCCGAAGCAGCGGTTTTTTCTGGCAAGATAGCCATCCAGCGCATTGCAGCAAACGCGAAACGATCTGCTGCCATTAAAACTCTTGTCCTATGTCTCTACCGTTGGCGTCAATTAGCGATAAGGCCATTTTTGGATTATCTTTTCAAGCCACCAGAAGACTGGCTGCTACCTGACGATGACACAACAGTTATCTGCCGCTGTGAGTCTCTTTCAAAGGCGGATATTTCTAATGCTATTGAATTAGGTGTATCTGGCCCCAACCAGCTTAAAAGTTTTTGTCGAGCCGGAATGGGCCGCTGTCAAGGTCGCTTGTGTGGGCTAACCATCCAAAAAATGATTGCAAATCATCATGGCCAATCTGAAGACAAAGTCGGATACTTCAGGCTACGCCCACCAATTCGTCCGCTAACTGTTCTTGAGCTTGCAACATTGTCGAATGATGATCCCGTCTAATAGAAATAAAGTAATTGTCATAGGTGGGGGCATACATGGCTGCGCAACCGCCTATTTTCTCGCCAAGAGGGGGCAAACAGTTACAGTTGTCGAAAAAGACCACATTGCCCGTCATGCCTCGGGTGTAAATGCGGGGGGCGTGCGCACCCTAGGCCGCGATTTAGCTGAAATCCCGTTGAGCCTTGCCTCGATGGATTTATGGAAAAAATTGCATAGTGAAATTGGTGTATATGCGCAGGCCTTTCACCCCTCATTCTATCTTAAGGTCGCAATTGATGAAGAAGGTTATGCGCTTGGTTCAGCGCGCGCTGAGGCGTTAAAACATGCGGGTTATAATCATGAATTTTGGTTGGATGCTTCCGATGTGCAAGATAGATTGCCAAAATTGACAACACCAACCTATGGCGGTTTTCTAGTTGAAGGGGATGGCTGGGCAAGGCCCTGGCTCATTGTGCGTGGCTTTGCACAAGGGGCAAGGCAGTATGGGGCTGAAATCATCGAAAAATGCAATGTTTTTGGGTTAGAGCTGAGACAAAATTGCTGGTATCTCAAAACTGATAAAGGCGTTTTTGAAGCAGATTATGTTGTGAATTGCGCTGGTGCATGGGCAGCTGATCTTGCTTTCCAATCCGGAGAGCCTAAAGCACCGCTTTCAGCTTATGCTCCAATGCTTGCAGTTACAGAAAGCAAGCCTCCTATTCTGCCAGCAGTTATAGGAGTCCTTGGACATACTTTATCACTAAAGCAATTAGACACAGGTCAATTCGTGATTGGTGGCGGTGTCAGAGCATCAGCCAATTTAAGTGAAAATAGTGGAGAGGTCGTTTTGCCGGAATTACGTGAATCTATGCAGCTTGCAGCTAGGCTTTTTTCTGATATTTCCAATGCCCAAATTATCCGGTGCTGGTCAGGTATAGAAGGATATATGCCGGATAATCTGCCTATAATTGGGCATGGAAAACAACCCGGTTTAATTCATGGATTTGGATTTTCAGCACATGGTTTTCAATTAGGCCCAGCTGTTGGTGAGGTTTTGGCTGATCTTGTTATGGGCCAACAACCGCGGGTCCCGCTTGACGCTTTTCGACCAGATAGATTCTAATGATAAAGGAGGTTATTCAATACTTGGTTGAAAGGGTCACGCTGCCAACGCTTTTATCTATCTTCTTTAACGAGGAAGGTTTTGAAATATACAATCAATCAAAAATAACAAAAGAATTTAGGAGGGGTTGATGCCATGTTCACCTTTGTTAAAAACCACTTCACAGTTGTTCGACCACAAAAGCATATTTAATTGGAGAAATGACTGGGATGGAAAAATGCTTTAAGATAGGCATTTTTCAGTAGGTTTTTATAGTGTTATGGTCGATAGCCGTTGGGGAAAAGGCTAAAACAGCATTTCAAAAGTCAATAATTACAAGGAATTTGAAGAATATTAACAAGGAGGATGTAATTCAAATATTTGGCTTAATGGATATGCATACGCTAAGGACTCGTCGACCCATGCAGGGTGTTAAAGAATGCAAAGGCCATTGCCACTATTCAAAATTTTAAGATATCGATTGATATTTGCCCACAGCTATTCGGGCTTGACTACTAGTTTGCAAATTCCAATTGCTTGCGGGAAGATTGCTCAGTAGCTTTATCAAGTGCGTGGAGCCCTACCTTGAGCTTGGATAGATTGCCCTCGCTCATATTGTCCAAAACGGCATTCGCACAGAATTAAACTTCTGGAGAGGCTTTTTCAAACAGTTCCTTTCCACTGTGCGTACATGTGTAAATACGCAGCCTTCGCTCTGAGGCAGCAACGGCCGGACCGGTTAGTCCCTTGCGCTCAAGCCTTGTTGCGGCACGGCTTACCTGAACCTTGTCCAATGTCGTATGTTGCGCCAATTCCAGCGATGTGAGCTGGCCAGTATCGGCAAGCAGAAACAACATACGCCATTCTTCGCGCGAAAGGCCGTCTGTATGCCCATAAATCTTCAAAAGCCGGCGCGAGAAAGCTACGGCTGTCGAGGCTAGTTAGTACGGACAAAATTTCTCAAGGTTCATAAAACACCTCCTTCTTCCCATTACTGGGAGCTTAAGGGAAATGTCTTGCGAGTAACAGGACCTCTACAAATTGCGCAGAATTCCCGGAAGGCGGAGACCATGTTCGCGGGCACAGTCCTTGGCAATGTCATATCCTGCGTCGGCGTGACGCCAGACCCCTGAGGCAGGGTCGTTCCACAAAACGCGCTTGAGCCTTTCGGCCGCCTCTGGTGTGCCATCAGCGCATATCACGACCCCAGCATGCTGGCTGAAGCCCATACCGACACCGCCGCCGTGGTGCAGGCTGACCCAGGTGGCACCCGATGCAGTGTTGACCAGTGCGTTGAGAAGCGGCCAATCTGACACCGCGTCAGAACCGTCTTTCATAGCCTCAGTCTCACGGTTGGGCGAGGCCACAGAGCCGCTGTCTAGGTGGTCACGGCCGATTACTATGGGCGCTTTCAGCTCGCCGCTGGCGACCATCTGGTTGAAGGCAAGGCCCGCTTTGTGGCGGTCGCCCAGTCCGATCCAGCAAATACGTGCAGGCAGACCCTGAAAGGCGATCCGGTCGCGGGCCATGTCTAGCCAGTTGTGCAAATGCGTATTTTTGGGGAACAGCTCCTTCATCTTCTGGTCGGTCTTGTAGATGTCTTCTGGGTCGCCCGACAGCGCGACCCAGCGGAACGGGCCGATGCCACGGCAAAACAGGGGCCGGATATAAGCCGGTACAAAGCCTGGGAAGTCAAAGGCGCTTTTCAAGCCTTCTTCAAATGCGATCTGCCGGATGTTGTTGCCGTAATCCAAAGTGGGTACCCCCGCGTTCCAGAAATCCACCATCGCGGCCACATGAACCTTCATGGAGGCGCGGGCGGCGGCCTCAACTGCTTTTGGATCACTTTCCTGTTTGTCCTTCCATTCAGCCATATTCCATCCCTGCGGTAGATAACCATGCAGTGGATCATGGGCGCTGGTCTGATCGGTGACCATATCTGGACGAATGCCACGTTGGTAGAGTTCGGGGAAAACATCAGCAGCATTGCCCAAGAGACCGACAGATTTGGCTTCGCCCGCTTTTGTCCAGCGCTCTATCATTTCCAGCGCTTCTTCCAGCGTGTCGGCGCGTTCGTCAACATATTTTGTGCGCAGGCGAAAATCGATGCTGTCGGGGTTGCATTCAACCGCCAAGCAACAAGCGCTGGCCATGACGGCTGCGAGTGGCTGCGCCCCACCCATGCCGCCCAATCCACCCGTCAGAATCCATTTTCCCGTCAGGTCCCCATCAAAATGCTGACGGCCTGCTTCAGCAAAGGTTTCATAGGTGCCTTGAACAATACCTTGAGAGCCGATGTAAATCCAAGATCCGGCAGTCATCTGACCATACATGGCCAGCCCCTTCTTATCCAGTTCGTTAAAGTGATCCCAATTGGCCCAATGGGGCACCAGGTTCGAGTTGGCGATTAGCACGCGTGGAGCGTCCTTGTGGGTCTTCACAATGGCGATCGGCTTGCCCGACTGCACCACCAGAGTTTCATCTTCTTCTAGGTCCTTGAGGCTGTCGATGATCAGGTCAAAATCCTTCCAGGTCCGTGCCGCACGGCCAATGCCGCCATAAACCACCAACTCGTGCGGGTTCTCGGCTACGTCCGGGTGCAGGTTGTTCATCAGCATCCGCAACGGGGCTTCGGTCAGCCAGCTTTTCGCATTCAGTTCCGTCCCAGTTGGGGGGTATACGTCACGGGTGTTCTTGCGAGGATCGCTCATTGTACATTCCATTGAGAAATAATGGTTCCCGAGAGGGCGAGGTTGTTGAGCTTTTCAAGCATCTTTTGCAGATGCAGACGGGATACCGCAGCGCGGGTATCATCCCAGGCCCAGGGCGGGGTCTCGTGCATATAGGCGCGTTGCGAGATTTCCATCTGGATGGCGTGGATGCCGGCTTCAGGCTGGCCATAATGGCGCGTGCTCCACCCCCCCTTGAACCGCCCGTTCAGAACTGCGCCCATGCCCGAGGCTTGCGTGACCGCATCGATTGCAGCCTCAATAGTTGGAGAGCAGGTCGTGCCTAGATTGGTGCCGGTGTTAAAAATCGGCAGCTTGCCTTTGAACAGGAACGGGATGTGCGAACGGATCGAATGGCAATCAAACAAGATCGCCAACCCATGTTTTGCCCGGACCCTGTCTAGCTCGACGCGAAGCGCGTTGTGGTAAGGGGCGTGATAGGCCACACGGCGAACTTCGACCTCATCGTCAGACGGGTTCTGCCCGTCGGCCCAAATCGCTTGCCCGTCGAAATCTGTCAGCGGCACTAACGTCGTAGTGTTCTGTCCCGGATAAAGTGAGACCCCCGCAGGATCGCGATTGGCATCGATCACGTAGCGATGGATGTTGGATTTCACCACCGTGGCTCCAGCCAGCAAGCCATCATAAAGTCGGGTTATATGCCAGTCCGTGTCAGTCAGACTGGCGCCTGTGGTATTGAACCGCGCAGCGATGGCGCCGGGGACATAGGTCCCGCCGTGTGGCTGCCCCAGCACGATGGGACTATCTCCTTTTATGACGTCAAAAACTTGCATCAACTAAGGTCCGGTAGCGCGGCATTCAGGGCATCGAGCAATGCACCTGAACTTACCAGGTCTTTCGCCGCGGTCAAATCAGGTGCCATATACCGATCCTCCTGTAGGCTGGAGACATCCTTGCGAAGGCGCGCAATCGCCTTTTGCAGCAACGGGCTGGTTTGCAGCGGGGCGCGGAACTCAACCCCGCGCGCAGCGCAAAGCAGCTCGACCCCGAGGATATAGTTCAGGTTCTCAACCATACGGGTCAGACGACGTGCCCCGTGCGCGGCCATTGAAACGTGATCTTCTTGGTTGGCCGATGTGGGCGTGCTGTCGGTCACGCAAGGGTTGGCCAAATGCTTGTTCTCGCTCATAAGAGCAGCTGTCGTTACTTCGGCGATCATCAGCCCCGAGTTCAGGCCCGGTGCCGGTGTCAGGAATGGCGGCAGATCGAAGCTAAGGGTTGGATCGACCATTAAAGCGATACGCCGCTGGCTTATCGCGCCGATCTCTGAAAGGGCCAGCGCAATCATATCTGCAGCAAATCCGACAGGTTCTGCGTGGAAGTTACCGCCCGACACGATCAGGTTTGAATCGGTCAGAACAAGGGGGTTGTCGGTGGCGGCATTTGCTTCGATCAACAAGGTTTGCGCCGCCTGGCGCAGCACATCCATGGCCGCGCCGGTCACTTGTGGCTGACAACGGATGCAATAGGGGTCCTGCACCCGCGTATCGTCATTGCGGTGGCTTTCGCGGATTTCCGACTGCGCCAAGATCACGCACATGGTATCCGCCGCTTCTATCTGTCCACGGTGTCCGCGCAGGCTGTGAATTTCTGGCTGCAACGGGGCGGTTGATCCCATGACAGCATCTGTGGACAAGGCTGAGATCACAAGCGTATTGCGCGCCGCGCGCCAAACCTCAAACAGGCCCGCAAGCGCATAGGCTGTCGAGAACTGTGTGCCGTTGATGAAGGCCAGTCCTTCTTTGGGTCCCAATTCGATAGGCAATAACCCTGCCCTGGCAAGGGCCTCGGTTCCTGATAGGATTTCACCTTGGTATTCGGCTTCGCCTTCGCCGATTAAGACGGCGGTCATGTGCGACAGGGGCGCAAGATCACCCGACGCGCCAACCGACCCCTGGGTGGGAACAGCCGGTGTGACACCTTTTTCCAGCATGTCCTGCATAAGCTCGACAAGCTCCCAGCGAACGCCCGACGCGCCGCGACCAAAGCTCAGAAGCTTCAGAGACATCATCAGCCGGACTATCCGGCGCGGCATTGGATCGCCGACACCGCAGCAATGGCTCAGAATCAGATTGCGTTGCAGAGTGGCGGTATCCTGCGCCTCAATCTTCAGGCTAGCCAGCTTGCCAAATCCGGTGTTCACACCATAAACGGGCACCTCACCTGCAGCGACTACTGCAATGTGATCCGCGGCCCTTTCCACCATCGGGCGGCAGGAGGGATCTAGCTTTGCGGGCACTTCGTCCCAATAAATATTTTCAAGCTGCGGCAGGGTGGCCTGCCCGGGAACCAGAGTGAGAATAGTCACGCTTGACCTCCAAAAATGCGTTTGTTGAGCGGGTTAAACCCAATGCGATAGGAAAGCTCAGCCGGGTGCTCGACGTCCCAAATAGCTAGATCTGCCCGTTGCCCCGCGGCGATCACGCCACGGTCTTTCAGACCAAGGGCACGGGCGGCATTGCGGGTAACACCGGCAAGGGTTTCCTCTGGTGTCATGCGAAATAGGGTGCAGCCCATATTCATTGTCAAAAGGAGCGATGTCAGTGGCGACGAACCCGGATTGCAATCACTGGCCAGTGCCATCGGCACCTTATACTTGCGGAGCAAATCAACTGGCGGCGGCTGTGTTTCCCGCAGTGTGTAGAATGCGCCGGGCAGGATTACGCCCGTGGTGCCGCCCGCGGCCATGGCGACAACGCCATCTTCGTCAAGATATTCGATGTGATCCGCAGAAAGCGCCCCGTAGGATGCCGCCAGCTTGGCACCACCCAGATTGGAGAGCTGTTCGGCGTGCAATTTTACCGGAAGGCCCAGAGCTTTGGCGGCGTCAAAGACACGTGCGATCTGTTCAGGCTGAAAGGCTATGCCTTCGCAGAAGCCGTCAACCCCATCGACTAGGTTCTCTTCATGACCCGCCTGCAAGGTCGGAATGACGACGTCTTCGATATAGGCTTCATCGCGGTTTTTGTATTCCGGCGGTGTCGCATGAGCACCAAGATAGGTGGTTCGAACAGTAACCGGACGGCGGTTGCCGATCTCGCGTGCCGCGCGCAGCATATTAAGTTCTGTTTCCCGTTCTAGTCCATAGCCCGATTTGATCTCGATGGTGGTTAGGCCCTCGGCAATCATAGCATCGACACGAGGCAGAGCGCCGTCGATCAACTGTTCTAGGCTTGCTTTTCGTGTCGCAAGAACTGTCGAATTGATACCGCCTCCGTCACGAGCAATCTCTTCGTAGCCCACCCCGTTCAGGCGCATTTCGAATTCTCGAGCGCGATCACCGCCAAATACCACATGCGTATGGCAGTCGATCAAGCCCGGCGTCACAAGACAGCCGCCTAAATTCTCTGAAACTATACTCAAATAACCTTCCGGCAGGTCAGCCTTAGACCCGACCCATTCGATCTGCTCACCAGACATCACTAGGACACCATCATCAATCAGCCCATAAGGAGTTTGTTGGTTCGTTTGGGTTGCAATCTTTGCGCCACAAAGAATCGTTTTCCCTATCATGAGGTACTATTCCGAAGTTGCATCTGCTTGATTTCTGGTATACTCTATACTTCTATTTGTCTATACAAAAAGAGGGTGTAAATGAAGATTCACGCTAACCACGTGCTCTCGGGGCAAAACTGGTTGAAGAATTGTCGTATTACTTCTGTCAATGGCAGGATTGCTGAAATCCAGGAGGGGGCTTCCATCGAACCGGCCGACTATTCGGTTGATGTTATGTTGCCGTCTATTGGAAATCTTCACAGCCATACATTTCAGAGGGCCATGGCTGGCATGACTGAGTTCCGGGCAGCCGGAAAGGAAAACTTCTGGACCTGGCGCGAACTAATGTACCGGTTTCTGGATCACCTGACACCGGAACAATTTGAAGCCATTGCCGCAATGGTGTTCATTGAAATGCAAGAGGCTGGATATGCGTCAGTCGGCGAGTTTCACTATGTCCACCACCAACTCGGTGGCAGCCCCTATGCCAAGCTATCCGAGTTGAGTGATCGCGTCTTCGCTGCCGCGAGCCAGACTGGCATCGGCTTAACTCATTTGCCCGTTCTTTATACATATGGCGGTGTCAACCAGGAGCCGCTGGAAGGTGGTCAAGTGCGGTTTGCTAATGACGTGGATCGTTTTCTGTTATTGATGGAGGCGTGCAAGACCAACCTGTCAGATCTGCCCGCTGACGCACAACTCGGTGTAGCCCCTCATTCTCTACGCGCCACGTCGCCCGCTGATTTGCGACAATTGTTACAGGCAACACCACAGGGTCCCTTACATATCCATATTTCCGAACAGATGAAAGAGGTGGCCGACGTTCAGGCAAAACTTGGACAGCGTCCGGTGGCTTGGTTGCTGGACAATATTGATGTCGATAAGCGCTGGTGTCTTATCCACGCCACGCACATGACCGAGGCCGAAACGATTGCCATGGCAAAAAGCGGCGCGGTCGCTGGGCTGTGCCCGATTACAGAGGCCAACTTGGGCGACGGGCCGTTCAACGGACGTACCTATCTTGAACATAACGGGGCCTTTGGGGTGGGTTCGGATTCGAATGTTCGTATCTCTCTGACTGAAGAATTGCGCACACTGGAGTATTCTCAACGTCTGCGCGACATGGCCCGCAATGTGCTGGTGGTCCGAGAGGGCTCTGTCGGAAAGAAACTCTATACCGGTGCGGCTCTGGGCGGTGCGCAGGCAACTGGACGCGATGCAGGCACCATCGAAGTCGGAAAACTAGCGGACCTCGTCGCCATTGATCGCAACCATCCTGCTCTTT
This sequence comes from Paracoccaceae bacterium, assembly GCA_902512685.1. Taxonomy (GTDB): domain Bacteria; phylum Pseudomonadota; class Alphaproteobacteria; order Rhodobacterales; family Rhodobacteraceae; genus CABZJG01. The sequence continues at coordinate 25,904 of CABXKH010000030.1, forward strand.
GCGCCTTGAATAATGACCAACTCCTTGACGGCCTGTGTTTTGTAGCACCGGACGATATAGTCACTGACACATGGTCAGCAGGGCGTCATGTCGTTCGAGAGGGGCGTCACACCGAACGTGATGTAATTCTGACCCGTTACAAATCAGCGATTTCTGAACTGCTAGATTCGGTTTAAGGTCTAGCGGTACGTCAATGAAACAGCGGCGCATCGCACATTTTTACTTGTTTGCAGTACTGGGATGGTGCCGTTGCACAAACCTGTATCCTGCGCGGCCAGAGTAAACTCATCGCCACAGGATACATGCCCTTCCAATACGTGCAGGACGGTGATTCCTTTAGACTTGCCAGCGATGCGGGAAATCGTATTTTCGTTGACGACTTTTAGGTCAGCTTCAACCATGACCGGATCAAATATCAGATTGAAATTCTCGATTGGAACACTCTTGCAGCGTCCTACAATATTTTCACCCCCGCAAAATCTTACTGGCGTGAAAGGATGTGCGTCATATTCCGCATAATTTCCTACCAGACGCATTCCGTCACCTCTGATCACCGTCAGGATGCGCTCGAGCCCCTCAAAATTTGAAAATGGCCCGTCACCATCGACAACTGCAAGGCTTAATCGCCAGGCCAAGGCTGACCTGAAAGATTGAGTGATGATCTCGCGTATTTTGCCCAATCCATTTCTCTAAGGCTTGAGCATATACTCGTGACTTCGGATGACATGCATATCAAGCTTCACCGCTGCAAGTTTATGTGTATATATAAAGCCAATAAAGCCAATTTGTAAGGCAGGGAAGTACTATGGCAAAAACTTATGAAAACAAAAGCTATCGTGACATCAAGCAGGTAGTTATGGATCGAATTCATACAGGCATCTGGGTTCCCGACTCTATCTTGCCGAGCGAGGTAGATCTGGCAACCGAGTTCTCAAGTACCCGAACAACCGTCAACAGAGCATTAAGAGAGCTTGCCGAGGAAGGCTACCTTGAAAGAAAACGCAAGGCCGGCACAAAAATTCTTAAATCGCCAATCAGAAAGGCCCAATTTTCAATTCCCTTGGTCCGAGATGAGATTACGGCCACTGGAGCAACTTATCGGTATTCCCTGGTAGACAGGAAAGTGCAGTCGGCGCCTTCATGGCTTGCGTCCCGCCTTGATCTAAAAAAGAACCAAAAAGTTCTGCACCTGCGTTGTATGCATTACGCAGACAGCGCTCCTTTCCAACTCGAGGTAAGATGGATCGTCGGGGATGCCGTTCCAGAAGTTTTTGACGAATCATTTGAGCATTCCGGACCGAATGACTGGTTGGTCAAGAGAGTGCCTTTTACCAATCTGGAGCTCAGTTTTCTTGCAACCAAAGCGGAAGGTGAAATTGCTGAATTTTTGGACGCTTCTGCGGGAGAACCGGTCTTTGCCGCTGAACGCATAACATGGCTGCAAGGTGTGCCGGTCACACATGCCAAGCTCTATTTTGCACCAGGTTATCGGATGACAACGCGTCTTTGAACCTATTACCTCCCCAGTATAACCTGCTCAGTGTACGAAAAGCTGGGCCCATCTGGCAATTTATGTCCGCTTCTCCCAATTTCTTGTTTGATCCATGTCAAGGTTGGATCGTGAGATATTCCTATAATAGATATTAAATAGACTGGTATTCCATAGGCTAGGCTTTCAGAATTGCCCATTGACTGAGTTCGATTTTGGGCAGTGATGATACTCCTCAGCAAACCTATTAAAAGCCCACAAAGCGCTTTTGAGAAGTTA
>CABXKH010000031.1 GCA_902512685.1 Paracoccaceae bacterium
AAGTAGCGAAAGGAAACAGGGTTATGCATGGCTGGGTAGCTAATTGCCAGACCTTCTAGAGGCAAGGAGGTTTGTTCTGACAGTGCCGACGATGAGCTTTCGCCACTCAATAAGAGCAGCGTCGTGGTTTAGTTTGAAGTGGATACGCTTGTATATTTCAGAATTACGCGAAGCCTTTTACGTAGAAGTTTGCAAAAATCAGGAAAAGCGATGGTGTTACACAGATTTAAGTTCCAATTATTTTTGTGGCAATTAAAAAGATTTATCGTACAGTACTTAGACAAGTTAGAGCAGTATCAAAAAAATTAAAGTCAACTAGAAAAAAACTAAAGTAAGATAGATAGGAGTACAAAATGAGATTTATGTTGTTTAGAAAACTATCCACCCTCGCATCTGCAATCATGTTGATGAGTTTTGCGAGCGGGGTAAATGCGGAAAACCTTCGCGTAGGAATGGAGTGTACTTATGCCCCATTCAATTATAAAACCGCTGATGGCGAATTGGCGGGGTACGATGTGGATGTTGCGAAGGGTGTTGCGCGGTTGATTGATGCAGATATTGAATTCGTTTGCCAGGAATGGGATGGAATGATTCCCGCACTTTTGGCTAATAAATTTGATCTGGTAATTGCTTCGATGTCCATAACTGAAAAACGAATGGAAAAAATTGACTTTTCTGGCCCATATCGTTTTTCCACCGGTCAAATGGTTGGCCCAAAATCAATAGAGATGAACCTTTTTGATGATAACGGTAATCCAATTCCAGAAAATTTTGATGGTCTTAGGGTAGGCTTGGAAAGGGCCACCACATATTCGAATTGGTTTGAAGAAATTCTACCTGGTGCAAACGTGGTGCTTTATGATGGGTCTGAGCCTCTTTATCTTGATCTCCAGAATGGACGTGTTGATTTAATTATGACAAATCCAATGAAAGCCCATCTAAAGTTTCTAAGTAAAGAAAATGGAGCTGGATTTGAGTTCAAAAGCCCGGTTGTCGACGAAGAAAAGTATTTCGGCATCGGCGTAGGTATTGGGATGCGTAAAGGTCAGGAACAATTGAAGGCTAGTTTGAACGCTGCACTGAAAGAGCTGATTAATTCTGGTGAGTTGGAAACCTATGCTAGAAAGATCTTTCCATTCAAGTTGCATAAAGACGAATGGGGTCTCTAGAGTGATCTGACATCAAAACGCAGATAGCGGCAGGATTATAAATAAGTTCTGCCGCCCTTCAATCCTCTATTTTGACTAACCTTTTTCGTGAGGAATAAATTATGGCCGCGCTCAATGGGTGGTGGGACGATTATTTTTGGGGGGCCTTAGTAATTTTTCAGGTCTTCTTCTGTTCTTTAGGGTTTATGATAATTTTTGGACTTTTGGGCGCGATAGCTAAATTGTCTGCTAACAAACTTGCTCATAAGGTCGCCAATGCCTACACAGTAGCATTTCGTGGGACACCAGAAATTTTAGTGATTTTGTTAATGTATTTTGGTTCTGCAATATTTTTGACGGCTGTAGCACAACTTTTCAATCCAGAAGTTAAGTTTGTCGATATTCCCCCATTCTGGGCGGGCACCATCGCAATTTCTCTGATAGTCGGGTCTTACGCAACAGAAACTTTTCGTGGCGCCTTTCTGGGAGTTAATCCAGGCAGTATTGAAGCGGCAAAAGCGTTAGGAATGAGCGACATTCAAACATTCGTATACATCCGAATACCTGAGATGTGGAGAATAGCATTGCCTCCATTTGGAAACCATATGCTTTCCTTAATTAAAGATACGGCGCTCATATCGATTATTGGCTTGAATGAGACAATGTTTGTAGCAAAACAGGCGATTACAGTGACCGGAAAACCGTTCACAATGTATATTGTCGTGGGCGCTATCTATTTGGGTTTCTCCACTGTAGTTACTTTATCTGTAATGGGGTTGGAAAAATTTGGAGAACGAACAACGGCAGGTGTCAAATGATTGTCGACTTTACTTTAATTGCAGAAAGCCTACCCATAATGCTCAAGGGAATAGGAATTACATTTCAACTTCTCATTATCTCAGGGTTTTTGGGTCTAATTTTAGCAATTTTTCTTTTGTTGATGCGTATAAGTGGAAAATGGTATCTGAGTTTTCCTGCTCAAATATATATTTATGTATTCCGAGGAACACCAATTTTAGTGCAAATATTTATAATTTATTATGGCCTCCCACAGTTCGGCTTTATTAGAAGCAGCATACTTTGGTCTATTCTTAGAGAACCTATGGGGTGTGCAATAGTCGCACTCTCTCTAAATACCGGAGCCTACGTATCCGAGATTTTGAGGGGTGGAGTTCTTGCAGTTGGCAAAGGTCTAATCGAAGCAGGGTCAGCCTTGGGCATGTCCGCTTATCAGAAATTTGTATACATTACGGCGCCGATTGCGACCCGCATAGCACTTCCAGCTTACAGCAATGATGTTATCAGTCTTCTGAAATCTACTGCTCTAGCGAGCACCATCACCATAGCAGACATGACTGGCATAGCCCGCACAATTGTAGCAAATACTTATGCTCCTTATGAGATTTTTATCTCACTTGCAATTGTCTACTTAATTTTCACATTCATACTGCAAAAGTTGTTTGGCTATACGGAACAGTATTTAGGACGATACACAAAAAGGGAGGGGTAATATGTCTGAGCAGTCCAAAAAATATTTGATCCAGATGAAAAATGTCGATAAATATTTTGGTGAGTTCCAGGCTTTAAAAAATATAAATTTAGAAGTCGAAAGGAAGGAACGAATTGTGATCTGTGGACCATCCGGATCTGGCAAATCCACATTAATACGGTGCCTAAACAGGTTAGAAAAGCATAATAAGGGCCAAGTCTTTATTGATGGCAATGAATTGACTGATCAAATTAAAGATATAAACGCTGTTCGCAGAGAAGTGGGGATGGTTTTCCAGAGTTTTAATTTGTTTCCCCATATGACAGTTGTGAAAAATTTAATGGTTGCACAACAATTAGTACGCAAAATCTCAAAGGCTGATGCAAAACAACGCGCTATGCATTTTCTAGAGCGTGTAAAAATTCCAGAACAGGCGAATAAATATCCAATTCAACTTTCAGGTGGGCAACAGCAGCGAGTTGCAATTGCCAGAGCTCTTTGCATGAAACCTAAAATAATGTTGTTTGACGAACCTACATCAGCGCTTGATCCGGAAATGATTAACGAAGTACTAGAAGTTATGGTAGATCTTGCAACTGACGGCATGACAATGATCTGTGTTACTCATGAAATGGGTTTTGCTAGATCGGTAGCAGACCGAATAATATTCATGGATCTGGGAGAGATAGTGGAAGAATCCAAACCATCAGAGTTCTTCGGCAACCCAAAAAATGAGCGAACAAAAAACTTTCTAGAGCAAATTTTGACCCATTAAGGAAGTTGAATATGTCTTTGAATATTCCAGATCATTCTGAATATGTTGTTTTTGCTGAGCAATTGGCGAATTATAGCAGAAGTATGCTACTTACTGCATCGAAGAAGGTGCCTAAAATCACCATAAAGAGCGATTCATCTTACGTGACAGAAACTGATAAAGCGGTTGAACAAAAACTACGTGAAGAAATCCAAAATAAATTTCCAGACCATGGGATAATTGGGGAAGAGTTTGAAGACGTTAACAGAAATTCTGATTTTGTTTGGATTCTTGATCCAATTGATGGCACAGCTGCTTTTGTTGCCGGCATACCTGTATATGGAACTTTAATCGCTTTAGCGTGGAAAGGGATGCCCTTTATTGGTGTCATTGACCACCCTCTTACGGATGATCGGTGGCTGGGCGTTAGCAACCGTAGTTCTTTCAAGAATGGAATACCAATTACGACCCGTTCTTGCAACGACATCAAGAAAGCATACGTCACTTGCAGTAATCCTGATTTCATGTCCGAAAATCAGTTGAGGCAATTTAAAAAATTGCGCGATAGGGTCGCTTATGTCCAGTATGGTGCATCATGTTTTGCTTATGGGACATTGGCTTCGGGCAGGAGCGATTTTGCAGTTGATGCTGGTCTTGAAGCGTTTGACATATTTGCTTGCGCGGCAGTAATAGAGGGTGCAGGTGGAATTGTTACCAACTGGACTGGTGACAACTTAACGTTTGACATGGACGGAACTGTGATCGCGGCTGGAGATAAAAATCAAATCAAAAGAGTTTTGGAGCTTTTAAACACTTCACAAAAATAGTTTACTTTGCTTAGGTGTTTTTATACGCATCATATCTTTTATAGCAGTTACTCTATTTGCCACCCTCTGGAGCCTCCTCTTAGTATTGTAGTAACATCTCCATTGTTCGATGATGATTTGTGCTTCCCTTAAGGTGTAGAAGCTCTCTGCGTTAAGCAGTTCATCTCTGAACCTGCCATTCAAGCTTTCACAATATCCATTCTCCCAAGGAGAACCTGGCTCGATGTAGGCAGTCTTTGCACCCACAGCTGCAATCCAATCTCTGACAGCCTGAGCAACGAACTCGGGGCCATTGTCTGACCGTATGAATGCTGGAGCTGTTGACGCAAAGTTTTGATTTGGGGATAGCGGAGAATGTCTGCCGGGCAGTGATGCTCAAACCGAGGCGGTCTGGATCCTTATTGGCGTCAGTCGGCTTGCAGAGTTCTGTCGAAGGGCTTGACCGACGCTTGATCCGCTACATCCAGATTGTAGAGTAATCTATCGCATCTCCAATTCCACTTGATCAGATTGGCCGCGCTATTGCGGTTTCACCGAGAACTCTAACACGCCTGACCCATAGATCGTTTGGGTGCCCACCGGGTGAGCTGTCCACCCGCATCAGGCTGAGCTATTCGGCCGATTTGTTCCAAACGACATCCAAATCTCTACAAGAAATAGCCGAAGCCTGCGGATATTGCAGTGCCGCACATTTCTCCGAGTGTTTCTACAAGCGTTTTTTGGTCAGACCTGGGAAATACAAGGCAATGTACAAAGATATATCCAACTGAAATAGTCACTCGCAAGCATAGATCGGAACTGTTGCTTTTGGTTTCTTTGATAAAGATTCAAAGGATAAAGATACTGGAAAACGGACATTCACCCAGCTTGCGGCAAGAGTTCGGTACCACCCGTCCTCAATAAGCGGCAATCATAGATACGCCTGTGAATACAAACACAGCCCCTAGAAACTGAAGTGGCCTGACGTGTTCTTTCAAAATAACCCAAGCCAAACCCATGGTGATCACTGGAAAGGTTGAAGCTACGACTGCGGTGATGGAATTACCTACGCCACCTTCGGTACCTAAAAGCAGAAACAAGATTCCGCCAGTGTCCAACATGCCGTGTAACAAAAACAACCCCCACCACTTTGTGGAGGGTGGGATGGGTGTTTGTTTACTGACCAACAATACGGTCAGAACGGTCAAAAACCCAAAGCAGCGACCGAACCAGAGAACCTGCAGGTCAACAAGACCTGCCGCAGCGCCTTGAAGGAAGAGGATCGCAATGCCGTAAATCAAGCTTGCCGCGAGTGAGGTGAAGACAACGGTTTGCCATTTTGCATAATGCTTATTTAGCTGGTCACCGGGGGGGTGCCTGGATCCACCGGTGCCCACCAGAGCGACGCCAAGCAGGATCCCGACCACTGAGGCCATCTGGATGGCCGAAAAATGGGTGCCCTGACTGGCGTGAAAGGTAACAATCACAATTGGGTGGGCCGCGACGATGGGGGCAACGACACTGATCTTTCCAATGGTCATCGCATGAAAGAACAAAAGCAAAGCAATTGCTATGGTGGCACCGTGCAGGCTTGCCAGCAGGATCAACCAGATATTCGTCGCAACGAAAAGACTGTCAAAACCGCCTTGGATCAGCATCAAGATACTTAATAGAAGGGAGCTGACCAGTAACATGCCACCCAATGCCCGGGCAGCACCGATGCGTTCTGAATTTTGGCTGGCAATGAAATCGGCGACACCGAGTGAAACTGCGCTGAGACCGCCCATGGTGACTGGTATCATGTATCTACTACTCGCTATCGGGTTTCAAGGGCCGCTGCGTAAAGACCACTTAAGCACTATGTATTCAATTTGGCATCATAGTACATTGATAACCTCCAATGTGGTCATTCAAATTCGCTCCCTTTACCAATGCTATTACCTTGCTACTGTGTTTGAAAACATAAAGCGCTATAGCAAGGATTTCCTGAAATGAGCAGCCACGGTTATGAAAGCGGGCGATTGAATTTGCCCTTTGTAGGTATCTGCACGTTTGCAAAGGGTGAGTACGTGGCTGACTGGGAAAAAATTGATTCTGACGTGGCCGTGCTTGGGGCTCCGTATGATTTTGGGTGCCAATGGCGACCCGGAGCACGATTTGGGCCACGTGCGATCCGCGATGCGTCTACGCTTTTTTCATTCGGTCACGGTGGCGCTTACGATTTCGAAGATGATGTCACTTATCTGCCAGCGGAGACAACCAGAATCGTTGATATTGGTGATGCTGACATCATTCACACTGACACGATACAAAGCCATGCTAACATCGAGGTCGGTGTGCGTGCCATCCTGAAAGCCGGCGCATTGCCTGTCGTTCTTGGGGGCGATCATTCGATCAATATCCCATGTATCAATGCGTTTGACGATCAAGGACCTATCCATATTGTCCAGATCGATGCGCATTTGGATTTTGTCGATGAGCGCCATGGTGTGCGCTATGGGCATGGGAACCCAATGCGGCGTGCGGCTGAGAAAGAATATGTTACTGGGTTGACGCAACTGGGAATTCGCAATGTTTCATCGACCGCTAAAGAAGGGTATGATCAGGCCCGCAAAATGGGGTCAGATATCCTCTCCGTTCGCCATCTGCGAAAGCTAGGGGCTGATGGGGTTCTCGAACGAGTACCCGCTGGAAAGCGTTATTATGTCACCATCGATATTGATGCCTTCGATCCTTCGATTGCACCGGGAACCGGGACGCCGAGCCATGGTGGTTTCCAATACTATGAAGTTCTGGAATTTCTTGATGGCTTGGCCAAGCGTGGCACCATTGTGGGTGTCGATCTGGTCGAGGTCGCGCCGGATTATGATCATTCAGGTGCAACTTCAATCCTAGCTGCACAAGTGTTGATGAATCTGATCGGACGTATTCTGCACAATCGGGCGGGATGACAATATGGCTGCGGTAAATTACGGAGCTGAGTTGATTGGGCGTCGTGCGGTGGTAACTGGCGCAGCCAGTGGAATTGGGGCTGCCTGCGCCAAGGCGCTTGCCGCTCATGGCGTTTGGACTGCCTGCGCTGACATCGTATCGCCTGATCAGACAGTGGCCAAGATTGAAGCGGATGCAGGTCGCTCTATTCCGATCACCTGTGATGTTTCCTCTGAAGAGGATGTTCTGGCGTTGTTTGCGCGGGTACGTCAGCGTATTGGGCGGCTGGATTTCCTTGTTCATTGTGCTGGGGTCATTCATGAAAAACCCCTGTTGGAAACTGAAACAAAAGATTTTGACCGGGTGATGAACATCAACCTGCGCGGTACGTTTCTGGTTGGACGTGAGGGTATTCGTGCGATGCAACCAGCTGGGGGCAGAGTGATCCTGATCGCCTCTGATTTGGGCTACCTAGGGCGTGAGACGTTTTCACCCTATGTCGCTTCCAAGCATGGAGTCATGGGTCTGATGCGTTCCTGGGCCAAAGAATTTGCGCCGCAGACTTTGGTCAACGCAATCTGTCCCGGCCCGATCGACACTGCAATGCTTTCATCTGACCAAATGACTGAAGAGTGGCGCCAGAAAGAAATGGATATCCCACTGGCCCGGTTTGGTGCACCGGAAGACATCGCTGATATGGCGGTGTTCCTCACTACAGATTCATCGCGTTTTATTACCGGACAAGGAATGAACGTCAATGGTGGGAGTGTGATGCCATGATTAAGAACCCAATTCCCTGGCCCAACAATGCCAAATGTGCGGCCTGTGTTACCTTTGATATGGACGCGGATAGCCTGATCCATATAGCCCATAAAAATGATGGCCATTCGCGTGTTTCAGCCATTTCAATGCTCCGCTACGGCCCACAAGTGGGCGTTCCACGAATTGTAGAAACCTACAAACGCCTTGGATTAAAACAGACCTTCTTTGTTCCCGCATGGTGTATCGAGCGATATCCTGCAGCGGTGGAACTGATGCTGGATGGCGGCAATGAAGTTGCACATCACAGCTACATTCACGAACATCCAAGTGAATTGCCTTGCTTGGAAGAGGAGTACTGGCTCGATCGTGCATTGGAAGTCATCAAATCTGTCACGGGCAAGGCTCCTCGTGGGTTCCGCGCGCCGCTTTACAATTTCTCAGACAGTACTGCAGATCTATTGGCCAAGCGTGGCTTTGTTTATGATGCGTCGCTCATGGGCGACGATGTGCCATATTTTATTGATTGCAGTAACGGATCGCTGGTCGAGTTGCCGACACATTGGGGACTGGATGATTGGCCTCAATATGTTCAGTCGAGTGATCTTGATTATATGATGCCGATCCGGGCACCTAAGGAGGGGTTTGAAACCTTCCGTCAGGAATTCGAAGCAGCGTATCGTCATGGTGGCTTATGGATTCCGGTGATGCATCCATTCGCAACCGGTCGGTTGGCGCGCTGGGATGTCGTGTCGGAATTTCTTGAAGAAGTTTTGGATCGTGGTGATGTCTGGTTTGCGCCTATGGAGGAAATTGCAGCCCATGTGCTTAAGGTGACAGCTGATGGGACATACACTCCACGTCGGGACAATTTGCCTTATTATGACGGCCCGATCAGCCCAATACTGGTTTAATTCAAGTCCTAAAAGTCAAGCTGTCGCGATCACCGTGCCTGTACTCAAGCGCTCATTGATTTCCGTGATGGCAATTTCCAGATCTTCCAGAAATGTCCCAACAATCACTGACCTGCGTAGGTTTTTGCGGGTGACAATATAAAATTCTGAAGTGTAGGTATATTCTTCGCGCAGTATAGGCACCAATTGTCCGGTTTTTTCCCACATCTTGGCATAGTGATTTGGCAAGAAACCTATGTGACCACCACCTAACAACATAATGGCGGCTGCTTCGAGGAATTGGACTGAGGCGTGATTAACACTGTGATCGCTGTCCAAAGGAAACAGGTCTTCGCCTTCCAAATACGATCTAGTCACTTTGCGGCTATCGACTACTGCTTGTCGAATGTCGGCCTTTTCTGTCAGGCTGGCGATCCGGTGGTTACTAGAACAATAAAGTGTATTGTGTTCAGCATAGACCGATTTGTAACTCAGATTTGGCACTTGCCTGTCGAAGGTCCCGAACGCGATGTCTATATCGCCATCAAGGACCGCTTTTTCCAAATCACTCGGTGTCAGGATCGACAGTCGAATCGCAATTTCGTTTGCTTTGTTGTTTAACAACTCAATACTGCGAATAATCGGGCTATTGGGATCGGTGACGGTGCTGTCAATCAGACCAAGCTTAAGAAAGCCACTCAGTTTACCCTTAAGCTCCAGCGTTACATTCTGGAAGTTCTCATGCGCTCTGATCAGGGCCAAAGTTTGTTCATATACGCTTTCTCCTTTGCGGGTGAGGCGAAATCCGGTCCGGCCCCTATCACATAACCGAAACCCAAGTCGTTGTTCCAACTGATTAATATGGCTACTGATTGTTGGTTGTCCGATACTTAAAACGGCCTGCGCATTCGAAAATCCGCGACATTCCACAACCGCGCGGAAAACGTGCAGCAAGCGGATATCGGTATTGCTTAGACGGTACAAAGTGTGCTCCCTACCAATACATCGCTAAAACTCAATGTATCTGTGAATAACTTATGATCTTAGCACTAATAGAAGTTTGGTACTTTGAATAGGCTATTTTTAGGCGTTGCGGTTTTGCCATGCCTTCAGAACAGGGAAAACAAATGTCCGACACAAGCATACAAAGTGCTGCTGAAGCATCAAACCGGGTGCGTCGAAAACCAAAAAAGCTGCAACTGTTGACGACGCTCAGCGGACGACAAACAATGATACTGGGTTTGATTGGAATGGGAGCATTCTTTGGTCTGTGGGAGATTGCCCACCTGATGACCGCGGAGGAAGCAAAACGCTTTTTACCATCTCCTATCTCGGTGGTTCAGGCGTTGACTGCGCTGATCCAAGAAAAGAATTTCATGGCAGATGTAGGCATTTCTGCTTACCGGATTTTTGGAAGTTTTTTCATCGCATGTGTGATCGCAGTTCCGCTTGGCATCCTTATGGGTTGCTTTGCGCCAATCCGTGCATTGATTAACCCGGTAATTTCAGGGGCTCGTTACCTGCCTGCGGCATCTTTCATTCCTTTGCTGCTGGTCTGGTTCGGCCCAACGGACAGCCAGAAGATGGCACTCCTGATTTTGGGTGTGGTATTCTTTTTGATCGCATTGATTTTGGACAATACCGAGGCAGTTGCCACGGAGTTGGTCGAAGCGGCTCAGACGATGGGTGCCTCACGTTGGGAGATCATGGTCAACGTTGTCGGGCGCGCGGCGTCACCGGCAATCGTAGACTCGATGCGTAATATGATCGCAGTTGCATATACTTACCTCGTGATCGCCGAAATTGTAGCTGCTCAGGATGGTATTGGTGCGGTCATGATGCGCGCCGGACGTTTTCTAAAGGTTGACGTCATCATGGCCGGTATTCTGGCTATTGGAATAATGGGCGTGCTTACCGACATCGTGTTCAGGGCGGCGGCGTACTACGCCTTCCCTTGGAACCGGAAACGTCAGGGCTGAGGGGAATAAATCTTGAAACTGAAACCCGAAATAAGTGACAAAGAAATGATCACAGTCAATGGAGTCTCCAAAACGTATTTGGGCGGGAAATTTACCGCAGTCGATAATGTTTCTCTCGACATAATAGAAGGTGAAATTGTTGCATTCGTCGGCCCGTCGGGGTGTGGCAAAACCACGGTGATGCGGATGGTGGCTGGATTAGAAACGCCGACAACGGGCGATATTTTGGTCAACGGACACGAAGTTCAGGGACCGGGGCCGGATCGAGGTATGATCTTTCAGGCCTACACATCTTTCCCTTGGCTCACCTCGCGCCAGAACGTTGAATATGGAATGAAAATTCTGGGCATTCCGGCCGCTGAACGCCGCGAACGTGGCCAAAAACTGCTTGAGGAAGTCCACCTTGGACCTGCCGCAGATAAATACCCGTCCGAGCTATCCGGTGGAATGAAACAGCGGGTTGCGATAGCGCGCACTCTGGCACAAAATCCTGAGGTCCTCTTGATGGATGAACCTTTTGGCGCGCTGGACGCGCAAGTTCGTTGGGAAATGCAGGAGATGATGGTTCAGATCATGGATGTCGAAAAGAAGACCGTGATCCTCGTCACACATGACATTCAGGAGGCAATTTATTTGGCCGACCGGATTGTTTTTTACACCCGCACACCAGGGCGTATCAAACATGACGTCTATTTGGATTTCAAGAAAGGGCAACGGTTTACCAGCAAGGAAGATTTGCTGAGCCAGTCCGGTTATCTGGAAGTCGAAAAGCAAATGTTCGCGTGGATGCGCGAAGAAATCCAACTGCAAGCAACTTAATAACCAACATAGGAGCTAAAATGATGATTAGTAAAATAACAAAGAGCGTCGCTGGAGCAATGGCCATAGCGGCCGCTGTAACCACCGGAACAGCTAGTGCTGTGGCCGCCAAAGAAGACTTCGTCGTCACGATGCTGTCGGTTTCGGTCTACGGCCCTTGGTTTATTGCCAAAGAAATGGAAATGGCCAAGGACATCAATATAGACGTCAAAATCATTGAAGATATCACGGCGCGCAATGCTGGAATCGCGACCGGGGCCATTCAGTGCATGATGACCACCATGGATTCGACCGTCGTCACGGCAGCAGCCGATCTTCCCGTTCAGCATATTGCTGTTCCTCTGATGTCCTATGGGTTGGACGAAATGGTGGTTGACGGTTCGATCAAGTCCGAGGCCGATATCGCGGGAAAAACCTATGCGGCCGACTATGGTTTCCTTAACCATATGTGGATGCTGTTGACGTTGAAGAAGAACGGCATTCCGTTGGATGGGGCAATTCACAGCATCATGTTGCCGCAGGACGCATCTGCTGCGTTTTCCAGTGGCGCATTGGATATCGATGTGAATTTCATTCCCTTCTCGACCCAATCAGCAGAGCGCGAAGGCGCTTATGTGTTGAAAAGTACCTTTACCGACAAGACCTATGAACGTGGTTTGGTCTCGGATTCGATCGCCTGCAACACGAAGTGGTTAGAAGAAAAACCCGACACTGCACGCGAAGTAATCCGCGCTTGGTTTGAGGCCGTGGATTGGTGGAAACATAACCCGGCAGAAGGCAATGCTATAATCGCAGCCGGACTGGACTGGCCCGAAGAGGACGTGCGTCTGACCCAAGCCGGAGCGGTGATGCTTAACATCAACCAAAACATGGGCGCTCTGGGCATGGAGGGTGGTGTCCCGTTGTGCGCTAGCATTCCGGCAGATGCCCCTCAACCCGATGGCGAGCCTAGTGGTTGGGGTGAACTTGTCGGAAGCGATGTAGATTGCGAAGCTGGTTACTTGAACGCAACCTGGGATTTGTTCAGCAACGTGTATCAAGAAGCGGGCGTTGTCGACGCAACGATTTCGCCTGAAAAGGGTATTAACACTTCTATTATCGAATGGCTGAATGAAGAAGGCTTCGACGATACTTATGACTCAAATGGTTGGGTTGGCCGTCTGCCTATCTGAATACTAGCCCATGGACTTGTCGGCCTGGATAAACTGGGCCGACACATTGGCAGCAAAGGTATTTGCCATTACATCGGATAACTGTGGAAAAAATATGAAATCAGCATTCACATATGAACGCGCGGGATCTCCTGCAGAAGCGGTAGCCCTGCTCGCAAAACATGGACCAGATGCAATGATCTGGGCTGGGGGCACTGACATGACCCTGCAGTGGCAACAAGAAAAGGTCAGCCCGACAGTCTGTATTGATATTCGAGATATATCTGAACTGGATTACATCGAAATCGACAACTCAGGCATTCGCATTGGTGCGATGGCATCTTTGGCCTCGCTTGAGCGATCAGCAGACCGACACCACATTCTGACGATGCTCAGCGATATTACTAAGCTGATGGCCACGCCGCAAACCCGTACATTGGCTACTGTAGGCGGCAATCTTTGCAATGCATCTCCGGCGGCAGATCTTAGCCCTGCTTTTGTTGCACTTGATGCGACGGTAAAGATCTTCAGCGCTTTGGGAGCACGCAAAGTATCAATGCTTGACTTTTTTAAGGGCGTTAACAAAACCGAAGTTGGCCCTGCAGAGCTGCTGGAAGAGGTGTTTATTCCGTTGCCCGACGACGGCGATGTTCAAGCCTCATACAAGCGTATTGATCGTACTGTCGTTGATATCGCATTGGTGAATGGCTCTGCTGCCGTCACGGTGGGCTCAGATGGTGTGATCTCAAAGGTAGGCTTAGGTCTGGGTGCAGTCGCCCCGATCATTCTGAACGCTCCGGATGCATCAGCGGCACTTGAGGGTCTAAAATTATCAGATGTAACACGTGAAAAATTGGCGAAAGTCGCTGCTATAGCCGCCAAGCACGCAAAACCGATTACGGATGTACGTGCCTCTGCTGGATACCGGCAGGACATGGTTGAGATCATGCTGCGCCGCTCCCTCGAAGATTCAATCTCCAAACATGGGGGGACACTTTAATGACTGTTCTCAAGGTAAATGGCCGTCCAGTTGAAATCAGCAACCGTGGTGATCGCACGCTCGCAACTGCGCTGCGCGAGGATCTGGGGTTAATTGGAGTGCGTGTCTCATGCGCTGAGGGCGAGTGTGGATCCTGTACCGTATTGGTTGACAATAAACCGATGACGTCCTGCCTCATGCTGGCCCAGCAGGCCAAAGGGAAAGAGATTGTAACGATTGAAGGCATGGCGAACGGGGATGACCTGCATCCGATTCAGCAGGCATTCATTGAAGAGCAAGGGTTTCAATGTGGATTTTGTACGCCAGGCTTGATCCTGAGCACTAAGGCTTTTTTGGCTGAAAACCCAAACCCGACCGCTGATGAAGTCTCGGTTGGTATGAGCGGCAACATCTGTCGCTGTGGCGCATATCCGTACATCGTCAAGGCAGTGCTGAAAGCTGCCGAACTCATGGACGAGACCGCGACCGCCTGACAGTGATATTATCAGATTTATGCCCTTACGGGCTGGGAGAATACCAATGGGTAAGCAAGATAAAACGTTGAAAGTGATCGGGAAGGGCCTTCATGTCAAAGATGCCGTCGAAAAGGTGACGGGCACAATCCGCTATGGTGTGGATTATGAAGTGCAAAATATGGCGCATGGGTGCATCGTCCGGTGCCCGCATGCACACGCCCGGATCACTAATATCGACTCCAGCAAAGCCGAAGCTCTGCCAGGCTTTATCGGTATCCTGACGCACGAGGATGTTCCACAGAATGACTGGGAGTCTGCATGGTTTAATTATCGCGGCAAAGTTCTGGACGGAATTGGCAGATTTGTTGGTGATGATATGGCCGCAGTTGCGGCAACAACACCAGAAATTGCTCGAAAAGCTGCGGAGCTGATTGAGATTGAATATGAGCTGCTTCCAGCGGTTTTCAATATGGAAAAAGCACGTTTGCCAGATGCACCGCAAATCCGGGACGAGGGCAACGAGCGTGATCCCTACGGCGTGTCTTGGGGCAATGTCCCAGCGGGCGAGGCTGCTTCCGATCACACAGTTGAATGTGATATCTTCTACGAAAGCCAGCAATACGCGCCTTTGGGCCGTAATGCCTGTATCGCGGAATGGACCGGTGACCGTGTCAACGTAATCACTTCATCACAAACACCAAGTGAGCTACGCGATGGTATCCACGAGGCATTGGGCTTCCCGCTGTCCAAAATCCGCGTCCAGGCCCTGCCGAGCGGCAGCTCTTTCGGGCAGTGGTGGAGCAACAACTTCATGATGATCTCGGTCCTGTTGGCGAAAAAAATTCGCAAAGCGGTCAAGATTGAGTTAACTAATGAAGAATGCATGGCAACCGTTAAGCGTCGCCACCAGGAGCGCACGCGCGGTTCAATGGGCTGCAACAAAGACGGTGAACTGACATTTTTCAAGTTTGACCACCTGATCGACAATGGCGGATATGGCTTTAAAGACGATGTTGGTTTTTTCTGCGTCGATATGTGGGGTAAAAATGGCCACGGCGATTACCAAATACATGGTATCAACACTAATATGGTGACTGCCGGTTGTATGCGGGGCGTGGGCGATTGTACCTTGGGTGCCAGTGTTGAGCGTTGCGCTGACCAGCTTGCCGAACAAGTCGGCATTGATCCCGTCGATTTCCGGATTAAGAACCAGATCGTTGCCGGTGATGAACTTCGCATGCAGCACAGTCGGCACAACCTAAAGGGCGAAGTGGACGACTATATTAAAAGCGTTCCGGAGCATTTGCGTAAAGACTGGCCTGAACTGTTCAAATTGTCCGCTGGAGGCACCCGTGCCCTGCTTGAAACCGGGTCCGAAGCATTCAACTGGAAAAGCCGCTGGAAAGGTTGGGCGACACCGACTCATTCTGAGGGTTCCGTTCGTCGTGGCATAGGTGTCGGTACTGGTGCCCACGTCTGTGGCGTGGAATTCGAAGGGGCCTCGAACGCGATGGTGCGCCTTAATCCCGATGGCAGCGCAAAAGTCCACGCTGCGGTTGGACGTCAGGGTGCTGGCGCTGAAACCACCCAAGCGATGGTTGTGGCCGAGGAACTGGGCTTGACCTTGGACCAGGTTGAAATTGAAACCGGCGATACTGATAGCTGCCCCTGGAACCATGGCTCGCTTGCTTCTTCAACAATGTATCGGACCGGTTGGGCCAGCCGTGAGGCAGCGCGAGATGTCAAGAACCAGTTGTTAGCGATTGCCGCCCATGAATTTTTTGATAGTGTAGATCCATCAGAACTGGATGTTGAGGATGGAGAGGTTGTGCATGGCGACCCCGGCAAGCACAATCAGCGTATTCCGTTCTCGGATGTTTTGAACGAATTGAGGTCCGACTCCCTGGGCCAAACCTCGTCGATCACCGGCAGTCCGCGGGTGCCGATGCCGCCCTCAACCACGTTCGCCCGCCAGTTTGGCGCGCAATTTGCCGAAGTTGAAGTGGACATTGAAACCGGTCAAATCAAACTGCTCGATTTTATCTGTGTTCAGGATAGCGGTACAGTTGTGAACCCGCAGGTTCTCAAGAATCAAGTAATCGGGGCCGCAATATGCGGAACAGGTTTTGCGATCTATGAGCATATGATTTTTGATGAAAACACGGGTGCTTTGAAGAATGGCAACCTGCTGGACTATAAACTGCTTCGCTGTGCTGATTTCCCACATACAACTAAAGTCATCTTTGTCGAAGATCCAGATCCGGTTGGCCCGTTCGGAGCCCGAGGGGCTGGAGAATCCCCGATTGCTGCGGGTATCTCTGCGGTTGCCCAGGCCGTCTATAATGCGACTGGTGTTTGGGTGGATATGCCTATGACGCCGGAACGTGTGGTCACGGCCATCAAGGCCGCTCACGCCTGAAGCACCTCTTCCTCTCCGATACGTGAGGAGCGCCTGCCCCTTAGGGCGGGGGCGAAGCCCTAAATTCCTACGAGTTACTTGCACGCCCAAACCGGAGTGGACCGTCGATGACTTTTCAATTTCAATCGCTTTTGAAGGCCGGCGACATGTTAAGCCAGATTTGTGGTCTAGGCGAAGACATTGTTTTGGCAATCATCACTGGCGTGGTAGAGCCTTCCTATCGGCCTGTTGGCGCGATTATGGGAGGTTCATTTGAATGGCATCCGAAGAAGTGTTTCTGGAGGGGCTTAGGCACCCGACGCGAGAATTAATACGTCTGTCCCTTCAGCTTAAGATAAGAGCAACTCTGGTGGACCATATGGTGGCTCCTGCATCAGGCGACAATGAATATCGCTTGATATCATGGGTTTGACTTCAGTCGCCTAGGGATAGTGGTGCTGCCAACATGATTGGCTCAATGAGGTTACATCGCAGAAACAACTGGACTTGAGGGCGGAACGGAGCGTGTGTGGACCTGCGCTGACACAAGAGGGCGCTGGCCTGGGAGACCGGGCTTTGGTCAGTGGCAGGATCGCGTTGATCTTGCTTTTTATCAAAGGAGCCGAAGATGGCGAACGCAAACCCGACAGAACCGACCCGAGCTACCAAATCGACAAGTGCAAGCAAACCTACGCCTAGAAAATCTTCACCGAGAAAGACCAAACGCCAAACGCTGATCAAGCTTCTGTCGACCAAGTCTGGTTCTGACATTGACCGGTTGGCGGAACAGCTTGGCTGGCAACGACATTCGGTGCGAGCCGGAATGAGCAAGTTGCGCAAAGAAGGTGTCGAGATCGCTAAGTGGCCGGGAGCCACTGGCAGGGCACCGCGCTACCAAATTGTCGTGCCATTGGCGGATGCGGCTATGGGCAGCGTAAAGACATGAGTGGATCGGTCCCTAATCTACCCGACCTGTGCCAGCGCGTGGGCAATCTAGAAAAGCAGGATAATCCATCACTGCGCAGAACCTGGCAACAAGTCTGGGGCAGGCCGGCCCCAAAGGGCGCTCGCAAGCGGTTCCTGATGCTGGGGATAGTGTGGAAGTGGCAATTGAAGGGGCTTGGTGGGTACAGCCCGGAATTGGCGCGCCGCCTGGCAGCTTTGGACGCACGAAGGGACGGGGGCCTGAGCCAAAGCGATTTCTCAGCTCAAGACGTTAAATCGGCATCGCGCCCGGGACCGGGTGCGCGGATTGTTCGAGACTGGAAAGGCGAACGCTACGAGGTCCATGTCACGGAAGCAGGCTATCTGTGGCGCGGGCAAAGCTTCGGCTCCCTGTCAGCCATCGCAAAAGCCATCACCGGTGTTAGCCGCAATGGACCCAAGTTCTTCGGGCTGCGAGATGGGAAGGGGCTTGGCTGATGACATCTCGTCGCCGCTGCGCAATCTACACTCGTAAGTCCACTGAGGAAGGATTGGAGCAGGACTTCAACTCGTTGGACGCGCAGCGCGAGGCATGTTCTGCATTCATTGCCAGCCAACGCCACGAAGGTTGGAGCGAACTTCCTGAGTTCTATGACGATGGCGGTTTCTCGGGTGGATCAATGGAGCGCCCAGCACTTGTTAGGTTGCTTGCTGATATTGAAGCAGATGCAATAGATACAGTTATTGTCTACAAGGTCGATCGCTTGACGCGCGCCCTCGCCGACTTCGCAAGGATGGTTGCGGTCTTTGATGCAGCAAGTGTCTCGTTCGTATCCGTCACCCAACAGTTTAACACTACGACCAGCATGGGTCGACTAACGCTCAACGTGCTTCTTTCGTTTGCTCAGTTTGAACGTGAAGTGACGGCCGAACGGATCCGGGACAAAATCGCGGCGTCAAAAGCGCGAGGTATGTGGATGGGAGGCGTCCCTCCGATGGGATATCGGCCAGAAAACCGAAGCTTGGCTGTAGAGCCAGAAGATGCGGCAACTGTGCGGCACATCTTTAATCGCTACTTGGACCTCAGTTCGGTTCGGCGCCTTCAGGCTGAACTTGACCGCAAAACATACCGAACACCGATCCGCACAACCAAGTCTGGAAAGCAAACTGGCGGCCGTTCTTTCTCGAAGGGCAAACTTTATTCGATGCTGTCGAACCCAGTTTACATCGGCAAGATCCGCCATCGGGACAAAGTGCACGAGGGCCAGCACGAACCTATAATTGGTACTGAGACTTGGGACAAAGTTCAGGCGATGCTTGTCGACAATCGTCGCAGCTATGCCGCACGAAGCAACTCCCGCAACCCAAGTGTTTTGGCGGGAAAGCTCTTTGATCCAGATGGCAATCGCATGCGTCCGGTCCATACGACCAAAAACGGGCAACGATATCGCTACTATACCAGCCCCAACTTGATCGATAGCAGTGTAGACGTCGGCGCTGCTGGATGGCGTATTCCCGGCATTGAAATTGAGGCGGCAGTTGCGCGTGTTATTCTGAAACACCTCAAAGAACCGGATACGACTTCGGATCTGATCAGCAACAACCAAAACGCCGATGAAGTTGCCAACCTCACGACGCAACTAAAGAGTGCCCAAGAAGCACTTGAGGACGCACAATCAAATCCTAGTCGCCAACTCTTGATGTCGATCGTGAACCGCATTGATTTGTCAGAAACCGAATTGGCGGCGCAGATTGACTTGAAATCAGTCCTCGCAGCCGAACGCGGTAACACTCTGGAATGCGAACTCGAACCTACTTTGAAAACGCCGATCCAACTCAAACGCCGAGGTGGGGAACTCAAATTGGTGTTGCAGGGTGCGGCGTCCCAAACCACCAACCCAGACGCCAACCTGATCACAGCCGTGATGAACGCGCGTCGCCGGTTTGCAACCTATACGTCCCAAGAAAACCCGTTGACCATCTCTGAGATTGCAAATTCTGCCGGTTCAAGTGCTAGCGATATCTCTCGTTCGATGCAGCTTGCCTTCCTCGCGCCGGATCTCCTCGAGGCTATTTTGGACGGACGCCAGCCAATTGAATTAACGGCTACGCGTTTGCAAAGAATCGACGCCCTGCCACTACTTTGGCAAGACCAACGTCGCCTTTTGGCCTGACTTCTAAGACCAATCCCATCAATTTTGAGCAAAGATGCATACATTAATTTAGTTTGGACGTTGGCTGAGACGTTTGCGATGCCGTCGCTAAAAACGGATACTATCCCGCGTCTCAGCGCCAAACCGTTCAGAGATGTTCCGCGCAACACCTCGTAACCCACCGTAATTACGGACTATTCACAAGCGTGGGGTGAGGCGGTGGACAGCACAGGACTGTCTGGTAGGCCCGGAGGGACTCGAACCCCCAACCAAAGCGTTATGAGCGCTCTGCTCTAACCAATTGAGCTACAGGCCCGACCTGCGTGGCTTGCTATCACATGCGGCCAGAAGGTCAAGGGTTTCAGATTGCAGTTTGTGCACTAATCCGTTAGGTCGCGGGCAGGTAAAAAGGAAGGCGCGGATGAGCACAGGTAAAAACGCACTGACATATGCAGTTGCAGGCGTAGACATTGATGCAGGCAATGCCTTGGTCGAGCAGATCAAGCCCCACGCCAAGCGGACAAATCGATCCGGCGTGATGGCAGGGCTTGGCGGATTTGGCGGGCTTTTTGATCTAAAAGCGGCTGGTTTTAATGATCCTATTCTGGTGTCGGCCACAGATGGGGTTGGAACCAAATTGCGCATTGCCATTGATACCGGCCATTATGATACCATCGGCATTGATTTGGTGGCCATGTGTGTCAATGACCTTGTGTGTCAGGGCGCCGAGCCGCTGTTTTTTCTTGAT
Source organism: Paracoccaceae bacterium (assembly GCA_902512685.1). Classification (GTDB taxonomy): domain Bacteria; phylum Pseudomonadota; class Alphaproteobacteria; order Rhodobacterales; family Rhodobacteraceae; genus CABZJG01. Next base: position 20,408 of record CABXKH010000031.1, read on the forward strand.
TATTTTGCCACCGGTCATTTGGATGTCGGCATCGCAAGCCGCATCATCGCCGGCATTGCCGAGGGCTGTGTTCAATCTGGCTGTGCGCTGATCGGCGGCGAAACTGCCGAAATGCCCGGCATGTATGCGGGCGATGATTTTGATCTTGCAGGCTTTGCCGTGGGCGCGATGGAGCGGGGAACCGCGTTCCCAAGCGATGTGCGCAGCGGCGATGTGCTGTTAGGCCTGCCTTCCAGCGGGGTGCATTCAAATGGCTATTCGCTGGTGCGCAAGCTGGTTGAGCTTTCTGGGCTTGGTTGGGATGCCCCAAGCCCGTTCGGCGGCGAAACACTCGGCGCAGAGCTTCTGGCGCCGACCCGGCTTTATGTCAAATCTTGTTTGGCGGCTATTACGGCGGGCGGGGTGCACGGGTTTGCCCATATTACCGGCGGCGGCCTGACGGAAAATATACCGCGTGTGCTTGGTGAAGGGCAGGGCGTTCACATTGATCTGGATAGCTGGACACTGCCCCCTGTTTTTAAGTGGCTTGCTGCGCAGGGCGGCATATCAAACGATGAAATGCTGAAAACCTTTAACTGCGGGATTGGTATGGTGATTGTGGCTGATGCGCAGAGCACCGATGCGGTCGCTGAAGCGCTTGCTGCGCTTGGGGAAACAGTGATCCGCTTGGGGCAGGTCACTGATGCACCAGATGTGGTGTATTCGGGGGCTCTGCTATGAGCAAAAAAGTCGCCATTTTAATCTCTGGCGGCGGCTCGAATATGGTGGCTTTGGTCAAAAGCATGACCGGCGACCACCCAGCGCGTGCGGCAGTGGTCATTTCAAACACTCCGCAGGCCGCAGGTCTTCAGCGCGCTGCTGATCTGGGCGTGCCCACAGCGGTTGTCGATCATCGACCCTTTGGAAATGATCGTGCGGCCTTTGAGACCGTTTTGAATAAAACCCTTGAAATGCATCAGGTCGATTTGATTTGCACTGCCGGTTTCATGCGTATTCTGACCGAAGAGTTTGTGCTGGGATGGCAGGGCAGAATTCTGAATATCCATCCCTCACTATTGCCCAAGTATAAAGGCCTTAATACCCATGCGCGGGCGCTTGAGGCTGGTGACCGCGAAACGGGCTGCTCAGTGCATCTGGTCACCCCCGAGTTGGACGGCGGCCCGGTTCTGGGGCAGGTAAAAGTGCCGATTGAAACCGGTGATACAGGTCACACACTGGCCGCGCGGGTTTTACAGCAAGAGCATCGGCTTTATCCAGCCGTTTTGCGCCATTTCGCACAAGGATACACCACGCCGATAAATTTTCATTAATCATACATCTTTTCTTTGCGGTTGATCTGGCCTAGAACAGCGCAGGGGGTGTTAAACGTAAAAAAGATAAACCCTGAATGAAAACAATAACCACCACCCAAGAGCTTGCGGATTTCTGCACACAGGCACAAAACTGTGCCTATGTAACGGTTGATACCGAATTTTTGCGCGAGCGCAGTTATTATTCAAAACTATGTCTGATCCAATTGGCTTTGCCGGGCAAAGCGATTGAGGATGCGGTTTTGGTCGATCCATTGGTAAATGGGTTGTCGCTTGAACCGCTCTATGAGCTTTTCAAAAATGAAAATGTCGTCAAGGTTTTTCATGCAGCGCGGCAGGATATCGAAATATTTTATGTGGATGCCAAGGTCATTCCAAAGCCGTTGTTTGACACCCAGTTGGCTGCAATGGTCTGCGGGTTTGGCGAACAGGTGGGCTATGAAACCTTGGTGCGAAAAATTGCCAAGCAATCGCTGGATAAATCCTCACGGTTTACCGATTGGTCGCGCCGGCCTTTGACCGAAGCGCAAAAAACCTATGCTTTGGCCGATGTGACCCATTTGCGCCAGATTTACGAATTTCTGGATGCAAAGCTGAAACAAAACGGCCGCGCGCGCTGGGTGCACGAAGAGCTGGCGATACTAACCAATCCGGGAACCTATACCGTGCGGCCTCACGATGCCTGGCGGCGCATCAAAACGCGCTCAAACTCGCCGCGGTTTTTAGCAACTGTGCGCAGCTTGGCTGAATTTCGGGAAACCTATGCGCAGCAGCGCAACATTCCGCGCAACCGGGTTTATAAAGATGATGCTTTGATTGAGTTGGCCTCGTCAAAACCGGCAGGCCATGATGATCTTAAACGCTCACGTCTGCTGCTGCGCGAGGCGCGCAAAGGCGAGATCGCCGAAGGTATCATTGCAGCGGTTCAAAAAGCCCAGAACCTGCCCAAAGAAGATCTGCCCTCAGCCCCCAGCGAAGAAGAAAAGCTTCAGGTTAATCCGGCATTGGCCGATTTATTGCGGGTGCTGCTAAAGTCCAAAACCGAAACCATGGGCGTTGCGGCCAAATTGATCGCTGCCACATCAGAGCTCGACGCTATCGCCGCTGGAAAGCGTGATCTTCCCTCTTTAAGTGGTTGGCGCCGCGAAGCCTTTGGCGAAGATGCTTTGCGGCTGTGCAAAGGTGAAATTGCGCTTATTGCCAATGGAAAATTGGTTAAGACCATTCCTGTTCCGAGCGGGGCACGATAAAATAGGCGCCGAGGCTGGACCTTTGCAGACCGGCGCTCTAAGTTTTTTATTGCGAAAGTGATATCTTTGCACAGCAAGCGAGAAAATAATGGCAGCGTCAGCCTTTGAAGATATTGTCGAGGATTTTGAATTCCTGGAAGATTGGGAAGATCGATATCGCTATGTGATTGAACAGGGTAAGTCCATGCCGTCTCTTAACGAGGCTTTGAAAGTGCCGGCAACTAAAGTGGATGGCTGTGCCAGCCAGGTCTGGCTGCATATCAGCATTTCCGGCAATACCTTTCGATTTGAGGGCGATAGCGATGCGGTTATCGTGCGCGGCTTGATTGCGCTTTTGCGCAGTCTGTTTAATGATCTGAATTTATCGCAGGTTTCGGCCGTTAACGCAGAAGCGGAATTGGCACGTTTGGGGTTAAATGAACATTTGTCATCGCAGCGCTCAAATGGTTTGCGGGCAATGATCCAGCGGATTAAAGAAACTGCGGCGGGTGCGCAGTCCTAACCGGCTTTAAGCTCGGGTTTTTAGGTTGATTTCCAGTTCGCCATATCCGGTTAGGCGCCGTTCGAAAGATAACCCTAAACGATCGGCGCAGGCGCGCGCTGTTTGGGTCAACTCGGGGTCATCGGTTTGGGCCTGATAGACCAGTTTTTCATAATTGCCAAAATACATATCACGCAGCTCTGGATGGCGATCAAGACCAAGTGGTTTCCAGACAAAAGCATCAAATTGCCGGGCTAGAAAATCTGTCAGATAAAAGGCTGTTGCCTCTTCTTTTTTGGCAAAGGCTTCATTGCCTTCAAAAAAAGAATAGCAATGGGGACCTTCGATCATCTCAACCCCAAGTTCGTCGCACGCCGCTTTTAAAAGCCCGCCGGTTCCACAATCTGCATAGACAACAAAGATGGTTTCGTAAACAGAGCGTTTGGTGCTGACGATATCGCGCACCGCCGGGGTGATTTTTTCAGGTGAATTGTGCAAAATCGCCGGGAGGCATTGCAGATCCATATGCTGCCAGTGATTGAGACGGATCAGTTCAAGAATTTCACGCGCAAGCGCCCCACAGGCGACCAAAAGTATTCTACCCCCTGTTTTTTCGGGGGTAAAACCTTGGCGGGTCAGCAGAGCATCGCTTGGCTGCATAGCTGTCTTCTTATTCCCTCAGGCCGGGTTTCAGCGGCGTTAATCAGGCGTGGATGACAGTTTGAGCTGATATTTAGGCTGTCACCTGATTGTGTTTACGTGCCATCATTTCCTTGGCGGTCTCTACGGCGACGGCCGCGTCGCGGCAGTAGGCATCAGCGCCGATGGCTTTTCCAAACTCTTCATTCAGCGGCGCACCCCCGACCAAGACCGCATAATCGTCACGCACACCCATTTCGACCATCGTATCTATCACGACTTTCATGTAGGGCATGGTGGTGGTCAGCAGGGCGGACATTCCAAGAATGTCAGGTTCTTCTGTTTTAAGAGCCTCAAGATAGCTTTCGACCGGATTGTTAATGCCCAAATCGACCACTTCAAAACCAGCGCCTTCCATCATCATGGACACAAGGTTTTTGCCGATGTCATGGATATCACCTTTTACGGTGCCAATAACCATTTTTCCAACTCTCGGCGCGCCAGTTTCGGCCAACAGGGGCTTAAGGATTACCATCCCGCCTTTCATGGCATTGGCCGCCAGCAGCACTTCGGGAACAAATAGAATACCGTCCCGGAAATCCTGACCAACAATAGTCATGCCGCCAACAAGGGCTTTGGTCAAAATGTCGTAGGGCTGCCATTTCCGCTCGAGAAGGATATTAACGCCTTCTTCGATTTCTTCTTTGAGCCCGTCATAAAGGTCGTCAAACATCTGTTGGACAAGTTCTTCGTCGTCCAGTTCCGAAAGGATGATGTCGTCTTCTTGGTCAGACATTTATGTTCCCTTTATTTTGTGTGTTCGCCTGATATTCATTCACCTTTGGCCAGTTTATCCCCATCAAACTTGGCAATTTACGACATAGGGCGTTTTAAAGCCGACTTAGCCATGAAAATTCACAATGACCATAAAAAAATTTTCATGTTCTGTATGAATTTCATTGCGAATGTTCATGATTTGTTCCAAAATGCAGGGCATGCAGCCCAGTCATCCTGTATCGCGCAGCAAATTAAAAGCCCGAGGCAGCCGCCTAAACCCGAAAAACAGGTTTGAGCGTCTGGAAACGGTTGGCGTTGATGACGGTTGGGCAGAGACGTACCCGGGCCCCGCTTTGTTGCGCACTTCGGTGACAGAAGAAATCCCGCGCCGAGTGATCACTTATAATCGCTCTCCGGATTTACCGTTTGACCGGTCGATAAATCCCTATCGTGGCTGCGAGCATGGGTGCAGTTATTGCTACGCGCGGCCCAGCCACGGGTTTTTGGGGCTCTCTGCGGGCATTGATTTTGAAACCCGTCTGATTGCGCGCCCTTCTGCAGCGATGGTGCTGCAGCAAGAGCTGGCAAATCCCAAATATGTGGTCAAGCCAATTGCGATTGGCACCAATACTGACCCGTATCAGCCGGTCGAAAAAAAGTATGAGATTACGCGGTCTTGTTTGCAGATTCTGGCCGATTGCCAACACCCTGTCGTAATTGTCACGCGCGGCGTATTGGTGGAACGCGACATTGATATTTTAGCGCCAATGGCAAAGCGCGGTCTGACCCGCGTAGGTATATCCGTAACCACATTGGACCACGATCTGGCACGCAAAATGGAGCCCCGCGCGCCATCGCCAAGCCGCCGACTGGAGATCATAAGGCGATTGTCTGATGCTGGTATCCCGGTTCGGGTGATGGCCTCACCTTTAATACCGGGGCTGACCGATTATGAATTAGAGGCAATTTTAGCAACTGGTCAAAAGGCAGGGGCGTGTAGCGCCAGCTGGATTATCCTGCGCTTGCCCCGCGAGGTATCCGAGCTGTTTCAAGACTTTCTTACCGCCCATTACCCAAACAAATTTTCGCGGGTTCTGGGCCATCTTCGCGCTATGCACGGCGGGGCATTGTATTGCTCTGACTGGGGGCGCCGGATGCGCGGCGAAGGGCCCTATGCCGAGTTGATCGAGCAGCGGTTTCAAAAAACACTTCGCCGTCTGGGACTGCGTGAAAAAATGCCGAAACTGAGCTGTGATTTATTTCAAGCGCCTGCGGCTCTTGGCGCGCAGATGGAGCTGTTTTAAAGTGGCGTAACGCTGGTTTTGAGTAATTTTTTAGCCAGAGGCCGCCCGCCGCCGGCGTGGTCGGCGCGCTGGCGCGCTGTCTGATCCAGTGCCATCACTGGCTGAGGAAAAATCACCCAAGGCGGTGCGGATAGCATCAAGCGATGGCATTTCGCTTTTGGGGCGGGTTTCTAACGCCTCTCGCATGGCGGATAGATGCACCCCCATGGTGCCGCAGCATCCGCCGATAATCTGCGCGCCGCTATCACGCGCCATTACCGCATAATCCGCCATCAACTCAGGGGTGCCATCATAGTGGATATGGCCATCAACATATTTGGGAATACCCGCATTGCCTTTTGCGATGATCGGGGTTTTAGGCTTGACCGCAGAAAACCCTTGAACTGTGCGCAGCAAATCCGAAGCGCCAGTGCCGCAATTTGCCCCAAAGGCCAAGGGCGGATTTTCAAGGCTTTTGACCATCTCTACCATGGCCGGTGCGGTCAGACCCATCATTGTGCGTCCGGCAGTATCAAAGCTCATCGTGCCGCACCATGGCATATCAGCCAGGGCAAAGGCTTCTGCTGCCGCGCGATATTCTTCTGGTGCGGAAATGGTTTCAAGCCAAAGCACATCCGCGCCCCCGGCTTTCAATCCTGCTGCCTGCGCGTGAAAAATCTCGACCGCATCGGCGTGGCTTAAGGCTCCTACAGGCTGCATGATCTCGCCGGTTGGCCCCGCGGAGCCGGCAACTACTATATCGCGATTTGCACGATCAGCCACTTCGCGGCCAATCTCGGCTGCTATGCGTGACAATTCACCCGCGCGGTGCGCCGCGCCGTGCAACTTGAGACGCGCGGCATTACCGCCAAAACTATTGGTTAGAAAGATGTCTGAGCCTGCATCAACCGCAATTTGATACAAGGCCTTGATCTTTTGTGGTTCGGTTTCATTCCAAAGCTCTGGGGCATCGCCCGATGACAACCCCATATTAAATAGGTTTGTTCCGGTTGCTCCATCCGCTAAAATCCACTCGCGTTCCAACAGCATTTTCGTAAGCGCGTTTGTCATAGTGTTCCCTCAAAGGCCTGGCTTTGCGGTGACATAGGCCGTGGAACAATTCAAATTCCAATTTTTCATCACTATTATGAAAATTATGCCCTATAGCTCGTTTTGAATTTGCTCTTTGGCTTTGATCATAAAAGCCACCAGTTGGGATCGAATTTCGCTCTCGCTGGCTTTATGTTCAAGATCTGCCGTCAATTTTCGGATCACATCGTCGTCACCGGGCTGTTCAAAGTCCGATCGGATCACATCTA
>CABXKH010000032.1 GCA_902512685.1 Paracoccaceae bacterium
AATGATTTGCTGTTTCCCCATCATGAAAACGAATTGGCACAAAGCCGCTGTGCCCACCCAGATCATGGATTTGCCAATTATTGGCTGCACAATGAAATGTTGCAGGTTGATGGCAAGAAAATGTCCAAATCACTGGGGAATTTCTTTACGGTGCGCGACCTGCTTGATCAGGGATATGCGGGGGAAGTGATCCGGTTCGTATTCCTGTCGACACATTATGGCAAGCCGATGGATTGGACCGATGTCAAAGCCCGTGAGGCGGAAAAAACGCTTCGCAAATGGCGGGAGATCGGTGCCGAAGCTGATAGCTCTGGCGCGGTTGATTCCGCAGTGGTCAAGGCTTTGAGTGAAGATCTGAATACCTCTGGCGCCATCACTGCGTTGCATGCGTTGGCCTCAAAAGGCGACGCAGCGGGGCTTCGGGCATCGGCGGGACTTTTGGGATTGCTCGGCGATGACATGGGAAACTGGGCGGCTGCTGTTGATTTGTCTGTCTACGAAGAACGCCTTTATGCCGAGCGGGAAAAAGCCATGGAAACCAAGGAATTTGCCGAAGTTGATCGATTGAAAACCGCCTATCAACAGGCCGGACTAGAAGTGAGGATAAGCAAAACCGGGGTCTCGCTTATCCCCTCTGCGGGCTTTGATATAGCCCAACTGGAAAACTTGGTCTAAACTAGGTAAAAAAGGTGTAAGATCAGCAGATTGGGCAAAGCCATGGCAAAACAAAGGCTCTACCTTTACGACACGACGCTGCGCGATGGTGCGCAGACCCAAGGCGTGCAGTTTTCCACCCAAGATAAAGTGCAAATTTCTGCCGCGCTGGATGAGTTAGGCATTGATTATATCGAAGGCGGTTGGCCCGGAGCCAATCCAACAGACAGTGAGTTTTTCGATAAAGGCATCAAGACCCGCGCGACTCTGACCGCTTTTGGGATGACCAAACGGGCAGGGCGCTCGGCGGCCAATGATGATGTGCTGGCAGCGGTGATGAATGCCGGTACGCCCGCCGTCTGTCTTGTGGGCAAATCCCATGATTTTCATGTGGAAAAAGCGCTGGGCATATCGCTTGATGAAAACCTAGAATCTATTTGCCAATCGGTTGAGCATATCGTTGCGCAGGGCCGTGAAGCGCTGTTTGATGCCGAGCATTTTTTTGATGGGTATAAAGCCAATCCGGCCTATGCCATTGCTGCGATCAAGGCCGCCTATGATGCCGGTGCGCGCTGGGTGGTGCTGTGTGATACCAATGGCGGGGTATTGCCGGCAGAGGTTGGCGCGATTGTGGGTGATGTCATTGCCGCGGGGATCCCGGGGGATCACTTGGGCATTCACACCCATAATGACACCGAAAACGCGGTGGCCAACTCTTTGGCGGCGGTGGATGCCGGCGCTCGGCAAATCCAAGGCACGCTCAATGGCCTTGGTGAGCGCTGCGGAAATGCCAATCTGGTGTCACTGATCCCCACGCTTTTGCTGAAAGAGCCCTATGCGAGCACATTTGAGACCGGCGTAAAACAGACGTCTTTACAGGGACTTACGCGGACATCTCGGCTGCTTGATGATATTTTGAACCGGGTGCCGGCGCGGCAGGCGGCTTATGTGGGGGCGTCTGCTTTTGCCCATAAAGCCGGCCTGCACGCCAGTGCGATTGCCAAAGATCCCAGCACCTATGAGCATGTGGACCCTGCGCAAGTGGGCAATGCGCGCATCATTCCGATGTCCAATCAGGCGGGTCAGTCGAACCTGCGCGAACGGCTGCGCGCGGCGGGCATTGCGGTTGAAAAGGGCGATCCGGCGCTGGGCCGCATTCTTGAGGTGATCAAAACCCGTGAGGCCGAGGGATATTCCTATGACACCGCGCAGGCCAGCTTTGAGCTGCTGGCGCGGCGCGAGCTGGGCCAATGCCCCGAATTTTTTGAGGTCAAGCGCTACCGTGCATCAGTCGAGCGCCGCAAAAACAAATATAATCAGATGGTTAGCCTATCCGAAGCGGTGGTCGTGGTCAAAGTGGGCGGGGTTAAAAAACTGTCTGTCAGCGAGTCGATGGATGAGATCGGCGCCGATCGCGGGCCGGTCAATGCGCTGGCCAAGGCGCTGGCCAAAGACCTTGGACCCTATCAGGATGTGATTGATGATCTGCACCTTGTGGACTTCAAAGTGCGCATCACCCAAGGCGGCACCGAGGCGGTGACACGGGTGGTGATCGACAGCGAAGATGCGCAGGGACGGCGCTGGGCCACGGTGGGGGTATCGCCCAATATCGTGGATGCCAGCTTTGAAGCCTTGCTTGATGCGATCAACTGGAAACTGATCCGCGATTTGGGCTAAAACCGCCCAATTCCCACATCGGTATTGCGTCCGTATCACGGCAGTTTCGCGGTGGTGGGAATTTTGATGGGTTTTTGGGGGGATTGCAGACATTCGCTGCAGGCGCGCTTTAATAGGCCAGTTCTAATCTCTGACTTCAACCTATTTACAAGATTTATTTGAAAGAGCGGCATGATTTAGCACCAGTAATCGCCAAATCTCATCACTGGCGCCAGCCTTATTGCTTCGAACAACCTTGCCAGATTAGCGGGGGAAAAGTTGAAGACCGTCCGCTAAATTGAAAATAACGCAAGGCGCATTGCCGACCTTAATGCGGAGCGCAGCATCTGTCAGAACGGGCTAAAAACTGACGTTCTCCGCAATTTGAATGAAAGGCAGCTTTGGGTCGCCGCCGACATTTGGCTCTTGAGCGCGGCGATGCGGCTCGGTTGCGCGCGGTGATGGCCGCGCCGACGTCCGCTAGGCGGGACAGAGCAGGCATTCAGAAGAACTATGCGAACGACCGTTGCATTCGTCTCTAGCCCGATGTACGCCGATAATTGCGTACCATCGCTGCACAAAGGGAGCCGAAATCGTGAGCAAGCTACACGTTGAGGATACGGTCGAAGTTGCCCCTGATCTTGCAGCCGAAACAGCCCGGACCCTTTTTGTTGCTGCAGGCGCGCCGGCTGATGTTGCGGACGAAATCGCGGGCCACCTTGTCGAAGCCGAGCAATGCGGGGTTGCCTCACACGGCATCGTTCGCACTCTGCAATACACGCGCGAGATGTTGGATGGCACATTGAACCCAGAGGCAAGACCTGAAATTCTGGGGCAGGACGACAACCGATTTACGGTACAGGCGCATGGCGGCATTGGCATTCCAGCGATGCGCGTGGCGCACGAGCTGGCAGCAAAACAAGCAGTCGACAAGGGCTTGGCAGCCGTCGCAGTGTTAGGCGCAGGTCACACAGGTCGGCTGGGCGCATTCGGTGAGGGTGCTGCAAAAAAGGGCTGTCTGACCATTGCCCTTGGCGGTGGCAACCGCAAACGTTGGCGCATGGTGGCGCCATATGGTGGGCGCGATGCGTTGTTGCCGACAAATCCCTATTGCATCGCGATACCGGGCGGCGACCGGGGGCCGGTTGTGCTGGACATTGCCACCTCTCAGGCGGCAGGCGGTTGGATTTACGCAGCGCGTGCTGCGGGGGTTGACCTGCCCGTCGGGCTTATTGTGGACCGCGACGGCAATCCGTCGCGCAATCCGGGTGACTACTTCGATGGAGGCGCCATCCTACCCAAAGGCGGCCCGTTGGGATATGGCCTGGCCCTGATTGCCGAACTTGTCGGGGAAGCGATGCTTGGACCCGTGCCGAAAGGCGAGATCAACTGGTTGGTCTTAGCGCTGAATTGTCACAACTACAACGAGGCCCCAATGATGCAAGCAGCCGCCGAGGAAGTCCTTTCCGAAATCCGCGCCTCCACGCCTGCATCAGATCACGAACAGGTGCTCATCCCAGGCGAGCGCGAACGGGACGCTCTTGCGAAGTCGTCGCACGGGCCGCTCACGGTTCCGAGACGGATTTGGACTGCCATACAGGCTATGGAGCAGGACTTCGCACCGCCGAAATAGGGAATAATATGTCTCGATTGTTTCAGCCGGACGACTTTACCTGCACCAAAAGCAGAGGTTCAAGACAATCTTAAAGATCCGCGCCGAGTTTCGACGATCATTGTCGGTCGCCGAATTGGCCCAGACCCCGGGGATGCGCCAGTCATCCTTCCATGGTCATTTTAAACATGTGACAGGTTAAACATGTGACGGGCACGACCCCGCTTCAGTACCAGAAGAATCTTCGCAGAATCGCAGCGCGCAACTTGCTTCAAACCAGGCGACACAGCTCCTCATCGGCAAGTTTTGAAGTCGGGTATGAAACCCCGTCACATTTTAGCCGTGTCTTTCCGCGAAAGTTTGGGGTTACGCTAAGTAAAGTGGCGTCCGCTGCCTTGGAGCATGTGTGACATTTTTCCCAATCCGACTCTTCATCTGACATTCATTGCGGACGCGGCATTAGTCCCTTTGGCCAAAAAAACTGACGTTCTCTGCAATTTGAATGAAAGGGCAGTTTTGGGCCGCCGCCCCCATTGGCTCTTGAGCGCGGGGGCGCTATATGCCAGAGGGCATCTGTTCTTTTTCCAAAGGTTTCTATGGCGTTTTCCGATGATATCCTTGCCTGTGCCCGTCTGCTGGAACGCGGCGATGCGGCGCGGTTTCGCGCGGTGATGGCTGCGCCGGCGCCTGTGCGGCCAAAGCTGTTTGCGATTTTTGCCTTTAATCTTGAAGTGGCGCGCGCGCCTTGGGTCACGCAAGAGCCGATGATTGCCGAAATGCGGCTGCAATGGTGGCAGGATGCGCTGGGCGAAATTGCCGCTGGCGGTGATGTGCGCCGGCACGAAGTGGTCACGCCGCTGGCTGATGCGCTCAGCGTGCAGGCGGCCGAGGATCTGCGCGATCTTGTCACCGCGCGGCGCTGGGATATCTACCGCGAGCCGTTCACCGATGCGGGTGATTTTGGCAGCTATCTGCGCCACACCTCGGGGCGGCTTTTGCGCGTTGCAGCGCAGGCGCTGGGCCCCGGTGACAGTGATTTGCTTGAAGATTTCGGCAGCGCCGTGGGGCTTGCAAATTTTTTCACTGCTGTCCCCGCGCTGATCGCCGCCGGCCGTCAGCCGCTGCTTGATCCATCGCCCGAAGCGATCCGCGCCTTGGCCGAGCGCGGTTTGCAGCAGCTTGTCAAAGCGCGCGCAGCGCGCAGCGAAGTGTCCCCCCAAGCGGGCGCGGCGCTGCTATGTGGTTCGGCCGCCAAAGGGGTTTTAGTGCAGGCACAGCGCGCCCCTGAGCAGGTGATCAGCGGCTTGCAGCCACCGGCGCCCTTTGCCGAGCGCATAGGGCTTTTGCTGCGCAGCTTTAGTGGTCGCTGGTAGGCTGCGCCGCGCTTTGGCGCATTTGCCACAGGATTGCAAAGGCCGCGAAAGCGAGCAGCGGGATCATGGTCATAATCACCGCATTCCAGCCCTCGGCCGTGCTATTGCCGCTACAGTTCATCAAACCGCCCGAGGCAAAGGACGCAATGGTGATACTGGCAGCGACAAAAAAGTCATTCATCCCCTGTGCGCGGCCGCGCTCTGCCGGGCTATGGGCGCTGGTTAAAAGCGTTGTCGCGCCGATAAAGCCGAAATTCCATCCCAGCCCCAGCAGCACAAGCGCGCCATAGAAATTACCAATGGTAATGCCGTTAAGGCCTGCAATGCAGGCCCCGCCAAGCAACGCAATACCGCACAGAATAACCCGCTCGACGCCAAAGCGTACAATCAGATGACCGGTGAAAAACGATGGCATAAACATCGCAAGCACATGGGCAGAGACCACATCGGCTGCAGTGTTCTGCGAATAGCCGCAGCCCACAATGGCCAGGGGCGTTGCGGTCATCACCAGCGTCATCATCGAATAGCAAATCATCGCTGCCAGCATTGCGGTTGCAATTTTCGGGCTGCGCAGCAATTCAAGAAAGCTGCGCCCTCCGCTGCTGGATGCTGCATCCCGGGCTGGCTTTGGCAGGTCGAGAAACACAAACACAAAAGCGCCAAAAACATTGAGCGCAATCACCGCCATATAGGCGCCAAGAAAGGGGATGACAAAAGCATCCGAGGTGATCTTGGCCAGTTGCGGGCCGATGATGGCAGCCAGAAGTCCGCCGGCCAAAACATAAGAAATGGCTTTCGGCCGAAACGCATCCGAGGCGGTATCAGTGGCGGCAAAGCGGTAAAACCCCTGGGCGGACATATAAATGCCGGTAAAAAGACTGCCCAGTAAAAACAGCGCAAAGGAATCGTAATAGAGCCCGAAGCTGCCGATAATAGCCCCGATGGCGCCGGCGCCTGCACCAATAAAAAACCCAACCTTGCGCCCGTAGCGCTGCATGATGCTGGAGATCATTGGCGCGCCCGGGATCGAGCCGATAATAATCACCGATATCGGCAGGGTGGCATAACAGATATTTTCGGCCAGCGACTGGCCGGCAAGACCTGCCAGAATGAAAATAATCGGCATTTGCGAGCCTAAAATGGCTTGGGCAAAAATAAGCACAGCGACATTGCGTTTGGCCTGTGCATCAAAGGAAGAAATAGTCATTGTGAGAGTGCTAGTGCGAGACAAAAGGAAAGGCAAGACATCGGGTGAAAAAACATTAACCTGCGATATATCTTGGATGCGTTGGAGCATGGGTCCATCGGGGTACGGCGCATTGCTGTACAGATTATTCCAAGTAAGATAGATCAGAGTTTGGTCCATGTTTGCGCTCTGGCATCATCAAGCTTTGGGGGAAAATGCACAGCGAAAGAATAATAATCGCGCCGGCCTGCGTTTCCGAAGGTGCGCTCTGGCTTGCCAAGTCGGAGCCTCGGTTTGCCAAAGCTCTAAAGCTCACGGGCACGCTGCCATTGCGGCGACGGCCGGACGGATTTGCCCAATTGCTCAGCGCCATCGTCAGCCAGCAGGTTAGCGTGGCGGCGGCCAGTGCCATTTGGGGCCGGCTGCGCGATGCGCGGTTGACCGGACCGCGTAAAATTCAATGGGCTAGTGATGAAGCGCTGCGGGCCGCGGGCCTGAGCCGGCAGAAAATTCGTTACGCGCGGGCTTTAGCTGAAGCGCGCATTAATTATGCCGCGCTGCGCGATGCGCCAAGCGATGCGGTGATCGCCACTTTGACCGAGGTGCCGGGGATCGGTGTATGGACCGCCGAGATTTATGCCATGTTTAGCCTTGGGCGCGCCGATGTGTTTGCCCCCGGTGATCTGGCATTGCAAGAAGCCGCGCGAACGCTCTTTGAGCTGCCTGAGCGGCCAAGTGAACACGCCCTGCGGCAAATGGCCGAAGACTGGTCCCCATGGAGAGCGGTTGCAGCGCGGTTGCTCTGGGCCTATTACAAAATTGCCAAACAAAGAGAGGGCATCAGATGACACGGGTTTTAAACGCAGAGCAGCGCGCGCCAGTTTCGGGATCCACGCGTTCGGCGGTGGTTTTTATTCATGGCTATGGGGCCAATGGCGCTGATTTATTATCTTTGGCCGATCCGCTGGGCGAACATTTGCCCGACACGCTCTTTGTTGCACCCGATGCGCCGGAAACCTGCGAAGGCATCCCGATGGGCTATCAATGGTTTCCTATCCCTTGGATCGATGGCTCTAGCCAAGAAGTTTCACGTCTTGGAATGCAAGCAGCCGTTGCCGACCTGAATGCGTTTTTGGATGCTTTGATGGTCGACAATGATCTGTTGCCGGAGCAGGTTGTCCTGTTTGGCTTTTCCCAAGGCACGATGATGAGCTTGCATCTTGGCCCGCGCCGCGAAGATCCGTTTGCCGGGGTGATCGGATTTTCGGGCGCTCTGGTCGAGTCTGAATTACTGGTTGACGAGGTGGTCAGCCGCCCGCCTGTGCTGCTTGTGCACGGAGATCAGGATGAAGTGGTTCCGGCGCAATCGATGCCCGAGGCAGCCGAGGCGCTTCAGAGTGCAGGTTTTAAAGATGTCTTTGCACATATCCAAAAAGGCACTGGTCATGGCATAGCCCCGGATGGCTTGTCGGTGGCGCTGGCATTTATGCGCGATAAGCTAGGTCTTTGAACCACAATCGCCTTTTGCGTCATGGCGCCATTCTAAAATCGCCTTAAAGTCATGTTATTTCAAGATAACGGGGGTTGCCAGATCGCGACCGCGATATATAGTAGATCAAGGATACTCATAAATCGTATCCATAAGGCGGAGCGCATATTAAAACGAGGTCAAGAATTTATGGACGGTGAATTTAGAACGGAATTTGTACGTGACCCTTCGGTCCTGCGGCAACATCCCGCGCTGGTGTTAAACGCAGATTATCGTCCGTTGTCCTATTATCCTTTATCGCTGTGGTGTTGGCAGGATGCGGTCAAGGCGGCCTTTATGGATCGGGTCGATATCGTGGCGGAATATGATCAATACGTTCACAGTCCGACAACACGAATAAAAATCCCTTCAGTGGTTGTTTTAAAAGACTATGTAAAACCTCAAAAGCGCGTGGCCTTCACGCGCTTTAATTTATTTTTAAGGGATGGTTTTTGCTGTCAGTACTGCGGCGCGCGTGGGGATTTGACCTTTGATCATGTGGTGCCGCGCGCAAGCGGCGGGGTGACCAGCTGGCAAAATGTGGTGGCGGCCTGCAGCCCCTGCAACCTAAAGAAAGGCTCAAAAAGCCTGCGCCGCGCGGGGATGAATTTACGCCGCCCGCCGCGCCAGCCAGAGGCCGAAGAGCTGCGCAATGCCGGGCGTCAGTTTCCGCCCAACCACCTGCATGAAAGCTGGATGGATTTCCTTTATTGGGACAGCGAGCTGGACGCTTAATCACTGGCTTTAATTTCTGGTTCAGCGAAGCGCCGCATATAAAGATTTTTGCCAATAATCAGCGCAATACTATGCCGCGTGGGGCCTCTTATATGAGTGAATTTACGCAGCAGTTCGCCTTAATCCTTAGATCTATCTTCATAAGCTCTGGCAAGTAACTATTTGTGCTAGCATAGATACGGCCCTGTAGAGGGCAAATGCAAACAATCTATGAGCTTCGCACAAAAGCATTTTTGGTGATAAATGCGGTAATTGGGAAGGTGAATTTATGGGGTAAAATAATACCTATTTTATAACCATATGAAAACATTGAATTAAATAGGTTTTAATGCGCTTGACTGTGTAAATAGAGCCTTTATACACAGCATTCGAGATCACGCAGGGCCATGGCGGCTTTGTGACATGAAATATCAAGGGATCGCCCGTTATGAAAACTTATTCTGCAACACCTGCAGATATCGAAAAGAAATGGATCATGATCGACGCAGAAGGCGTTGTTCTGGGCCGTTTGGCTTCGATTGTCGCCATGCGTTTGCGTGGCAAGCACAAAGCATCGTTTACACCGCATATGGATTGCGGTGACAACGTGGTCATCATCAATGCCGAAAAAGTCCAGATCACGGGCAAAAAGCGGCAGGAAAACTATTACTGGCATACCGGCTATCCCGGCGGCATCAAATCGCGCACCAAGGAAGAAATCCTGGAAGGCGATCACCCCGAGCGGGTTCTGATGCGCGCGATCAAGCGGATGTTGCCTGGCAACCGTCTTAGCCGCAAGCAAATGACCAATTTGCGCATCTATGCCGGCAGCGAGCATCCGCATGAGGCGCAGGCGCCCGAGGTGCTGGATGTCAAATCGATGAACTCTAAAAACACACGGGTGGCTGTCTAATGTCCGAAGATATCAAATCTCTGAGCGATCTGGAAACAGTTGCTGATACACCCGAGGTCGCGGCCGAAGCTGTCGCCGCCCCTCGTGAACCTGTGCGCGATGACCTGGGCCGTTCTTATGCCACCGGCAAAAGAAAAGATGCTGTGGCACGTGTTTGGATCAAACCCGGCTCTGGTAAAGTTGTCGTCAACGGCAAAGCAATGGACGCGTATTTCGCCCGTCCGGTGTTGCAGATGATCCTGCGCCAGCCGTTTCAGGTGGCCGGTGTCGAAGATCAGTTCGACGTAAACGCCACAGTGAAAGGCGGCGGATTGTCAGGTCAGGCTGGTGCGGTCAAGCACGGCATTTCAAAAGCCCTGCAAATCTATGAACCCGCCCTGCGCGGCGCATTGAAAGCCGCCGGCTTCCTGACCCGCGACAGCCGTGTTGTGGAGCGGAAAAAATACGGTAAACGCAAAGCCCGTCGGAGCTTCCAGTTCTCAAAGCGGTAAGTGCTTTTTACATCAAAACAAAGACAAACGGCTGCAAGGTATTGCGGCCGTTTTTCTTTTTATGAGTTTTCTCAATAGACGAATGACATCATTGACCTATTGATGTCAGCAATTTAGCCTAAGTGCATAACTTAAAGCATTTGCAAACAGACATTTTCAAATTATGGCAACAGTTTACGTTCTCACTAATCCAGCTTTTAAAGATTACGTAAAGTTGGGTAAAACGACCAATTTAGAGCAAAGGCTTCGCACGCTGGATAATACGGGTGTGCCGTTGCCCTTTCGCTGTGTGTATGCCATCGAAGTAGATGATGAGGCTCAGGTTGAGAAACTTGTTCATCAAGCCTTTGCTGATCACCGAACACGCACAACAAGAGAGTTTTTTGAAATTGATGCGCAGCGGGTAATCGCCGCACTTAAGCTAACGCGTGGGCGCGATGTAACGCCCAAAAGAGACATAGCTGAAGATATTGAAGGTGTAAAAGCGCTAGAGAAAGCAACCCGTAAACCGCGAAAGTCGTATAAGTTTAGCGACGCTGGTTTGAGCGAAGGCGAT
Source organism: Paracoccaceae bacterium (assembly GCA_902512685.1). Classification (GTDB taxonomy): domain Bacteria; phylum Pseudomonadota; class Alphaproteobacteria; order Rhodobacterales; family Rhodobacteraceae; genus CABZJG01. The sequence goes on from CABXKH010000032.1 coordinate 10,684, forward strand.
ACCATTTACTATGCAAACGATGATACTGTTAAGGCGCAGGTTATTAATGAAAAGAAAGTCCTTTTTGAGGGTGATGAAACAAGCCTAAGCAGGTCTGCCCTGATGCTTTTGCAGCGCGAAGGATACACCTGGCAAACAGTTAATGGCCGGCAATATTGGATGTTTGAAGGTGAAACGATTGAAGAGAGGTTGGAGCGTTTGCTCGATGATGCTGATGAATCTGAGTTAGACGAAAACGACTAGGCCTCTGCACAGCAGTTTCATTCATAGATCTTTCAGGCGCAATAATCCCCTTGCAAGCCCGCGCAGTCCCGCTAGATTTGCGCTAAATCTGCTCTGTGCCGAGGGCGCAGGGCCGGCAGAATAGGAAACGCAATGTCGTATTTTTTCTTGGCTTTGGCCATCATATTTGAAGTCATTGGAACGATGCTTTTGCCGGCATCGCAGAATTTTACCAAACTGGTGCCAAGTGCCGTTCTGGTGGTGGCCTATATGTTGTCGTTCTACTTTCTGACCTTTGCGCTGCGCGACATCCCGATTGCCATTGTCTATGCAAGCTGGGCGGGACTTGGGGTGTTTTTAATCGCGCTCTTTAGCTATTTGTTCTTTGGCCAAAGCCTGCAATGGCAGGCCATCGCCGGCCTATGCCTGATTGTGGTTGGGGTTGCTTTGGTCAATACTTTTACCAAGGTTGGTTAAAAAACTGCTGTGAAAGACAGATTTTTTAACTGCGCCGCGTTTTGATTAATTCTTAAACTATTGCTGTTTTTTATTGGCAATTTTTGCCTTTGCCGATTCCCCGAACAGTGGCCCCAATTTAAATAAAGTTAATTAAATATATCCTAAAAGATTTATAATATAATTAAAACTATACTTTGGGATAAATCTATTATGTTGCTACCTTACTAAAATACTCAAATTAAACTAATTTTTAACAAATATCTTGAAAAATATAAAACGCGCGATACCTTCGAAGGTACAGTTTCTATTTAGACATCTCACTTTTTGGGAGACGTTAATGACAGAAATGGGCAGATACTTACCTGTGAAAGTAAGAAGCTGTACAGGTATACCACCACCGTGAAGGCAAATCTGTAATTTTTGCAATTAAATACGTCTGGAATCTGACGTGAGTTATGGCTTCTTGAATTTCTAGAGGAACAAGACAATGAAACAAATACTATCTTCACTAAAACTTGTATCGGCGACGGCCGGTCTTATGCTTTTACCCACGCTGGCCTCGGCAAGCTCTATCTTAGAGTCCGATGATTTCGTAGGTATTTCTTTTTGGTTGATCTCAATGGCCCTTGTTGCCTCAACAGCTTTCTTCTTTTTAGAAACGCAACGTGTCGAGGGCAAATGGAAAACATCTCTGACGGTGTCTGGCCTGGTTACTCTGGTGGCCGCCGTGCACTACTTTTACATGCGGGATGTTTGGGTTGAAACAGGTTCAACGCCATTGGTGTATCGCTACATCGACTGGCTGATCACAGTGCCCCTTTTGATGATCGAATTCTATCTCATTTTGCGGGCCATCACAAATGTCTCTGGCGGCGTGTTCTGGCGCTTAATGATCGGTACTTTGATCATGCTTTCTGCAGGGTATGCAGGTGAAGCCGGCTACATCAGCCCGCTGATCGGATTTGTCGTAGGCATGGCCGGTTGGGCATACATTCTTTATGAAATCTTTTATGGAGAAGCTGGGAAGGTGGCCTCAGATCAAGCGCCTGAATCAGTCCAAAGCGCATTTTCAACAATGCGTTGGATCGTGACCATTGGATGGGCGATTTATCCTCTGGGATACTTCATGGGTTATTTCACAGGTGCAGGCCCAGAAGCCTCAGCTGCGTCGCTCAACATCATCTATAACCTTGCCGATGTGATCAACAAAATCGCGTTCGGTGTGATTATCTGGAATGTTGCAGTAACAGAATCAGACAAGGCAAAAGCTTAATTGACTTTATGAGATGGCCTTCGGGCCATCTCATCATTTAATTTGTGTAGCGCGATGCGATACATCAGCAGATAAACTTTCACATTTAATCATTTTCCAGCAAGGCTCTTTGATTGGCTGTTTTGCCTCAATTGCGAGGCCAATAGTGACAAAAAGGGTTTCTTTTCTATCAAAGCTGATTAGTCTTGCCCCAACGGAGGGCACTAAGTGGTATCAGAGCTTTGGAAATTACCGGCACATGAGGTCGTATCGTTGCTGCGCACGGGCGCGCTTGGGCCTTTAGAGTTGCTGGATGCAGCGATTGCGCGCATAGAAGACGTGGATGGGGCAATTAACGCCTTGCCGATCCACTGTTTTGAGCGGGCCCGCGACAGGGCGCAGCGGCTTGATTTGGCCGCCGAGCGGCAAAATCCCAAAAGCCTGATGGGGCTGCCCATTGCGGTGAAAGACTATAATGATCTTGGCGGGGTGCGCACCACATATGGTTCGCCAATTTTCAAAGCGCATGTTGCACAGCGCTCTGATGCAACCATTGCCCAGCTGGAATGCAACGGCGCCAATCCGGTGGCCAAATCCAATGTGCCGGAATGGGCCGGTGGGCATACATTCAATCCAGTGTTTGGGGTCACGCGCAATCCATTTGATCTGCGCAAAACTGTGGGGGGATCTTCGGGCGGCTCTGCGGCTGCGCTGGCCAGTGGTCAGGTTTGGCTGGCCACCGGAAATGACCTGGGCGGCAGCCTGCGCACCCCGGCAGCTTTTAACAACATAGTTGGACTGCGCCCCAGTCCCGGTGTGGTGCCACGCGGCACGCGCCTGCAGCCTTTTGATACGTTGTGGGTCGAAGGACCGATGGCGCGCTCGGTGCGCGATGTGGCGCTGATGCTGGATGCCGGTGCGGGCCATTCGGCGCAGGATCCACTATCCTTTCACGCTGCCTTGGGCTCGTATGTGGCGGCTTTGAAGGCCTTTGATGCCCCCAAGCGCGTGGCCTTTAGTGAAGATCTCGGGATTGTTCCCATGGCCCGCGATATTGCCCAAACGGCCCGCACGGCATGCGCCAAAATTTCCGGCCTTGGCATTGATGTTAGTGATGAAATTCCTGATTTTTCCGGTGTTTTAGAAGGCTTTCAAACCCTGCGCGGGGTTTTAATCGCCACAATGCTTGATGATTTGCTTGCCGAACACCGCGATGCCATTCTGCCCGATATTGTCAAAAATGCAGAGGTCGGTCATCAGGTCAGCAATCAACAGATTATCTCGGCCGAGAAAATTCGTAAATCCATCACCCTGCAAATGCAGAGTTTTTTCCAGCGATGTGATTTTTTAATTTGTCCGACAACCTCGGTTGCGCCGTTTGATGTTGAAAAGCCCTTTGTGACCGAGATCGACGGCCAGCCGTGTCAAACCTATATCGACTGGTTCGCAATTACCTTTGCGCTATCAATGACCGGATGCCCGGTGGTCAGTTTGCCCTGTGGGTTTACGAACGAAGGGCTTCCTGTGGGTTTGCAAATTGTCGGCCAACCGCGGCAAGAGGCCGAGCTTTTGGCTTTTGCCGAAATTTTGGAACAAGAATTTGGCGTCGCCTCTGCCGTGCCGCGCGAGGGGGCGCTATCGGGTTAAAGTTCGGCGATGATTTTTTTCAAAGCCTCAATGTCTTTTTCGTCCAGTTGGTCTTTGCGAACCGTCAAATCATAACTGTCGCCGGAAAAGTTTAATATTTTTCTGATTTCATAATCATCAATCAGCACCTCATAGGATTTCACACTGCGGCCAACGCCTTTTAAATCCAATTCTCGGGCTTCTTTAAAATCAAAATGATCGCCAACTTGAAGATAGGTTTCTTCAGAAATTAAAATTGAAGAAGAAGGGGCGGCCCCTTCGAGGCGGGATGCAAGATTTACAGCGCCGCCAACCACGGTGTAATCAAGCCGGTCTTCACTTCCAAAGTTACCCACAGTGCAGTAGCCCGTGTTGATCCCGATACGAATTTCAAGATCTTCTTTTAACCCAAATTGCTTGCCCCAATATCCATGCAGTTCGGTCATTCGTTTCTGCATGGCAACCGCCATAGAAACGCAGCGATGGGCGTCTTCTTCGATCCCCAGAGTTTCGGGGTCGCCGAAGAAAATCATCACCGCATCCCCAATATATTTATCAATCGTTCCCCCGAAGCTGAGCGCAATCTGGGACATTTCATTTAGATAAAAGTTCAGCAGCGCAGTCAGCTCTTCGGATTCGAGCTTTTCAGAGATATTTGTAAAATTCACAATGTCGGAAAAAAATACTGTGAGCTTTTTGCGGTAGCTTTTAATTTCGACATTTTGCTTGCCGCTAAAAATCGACTCGTAAATTTGCGGCGAAAGATATTTGGCCAATTGCCCCGAGACCGCTTCCAACTGTTGCGATTTGGTCAGGGCTTCGGCTTTGGCGTCTTCTGCCACCTTCTTTTGTTTTTCCAACTGCGTGGCCAAGGACTTGCGCAAATTGGCTTCTAGACGCAGCCGAGAGACCTCTTTTTTCAGGCTCTGAAGTTCTTCTTCGGGTGTTGTCTCATTCATCGTCGTCTGGCCGCCATCTTTTTTGTTAAGCCCCATCTTTGGCTTTTGAAAAACTCAATATGATACACATAGATTATCAAGCTACTGCTGTCACCCGTGCTTTTTTCAGCCCGAATGGTGAAATGGCGTCCTGCCTCAAGATGGCAAACTCTGGGCGTAAATGCGGTGTATTATTTTGAAGATTTTCGAAAACTGCGCACCGGACATGATCAAAACCAATAATATCTGCGATTAAAGGGATGCAATAAATTATCAAAACGACTAAAATAAGCTTATGCGTATTTTGGTGCCGTTGGTTTTATTTGCCTTTGTTTTGATGCCGTTCCAAATCGCTGCGGCGGGTCAGATCATATCCGGAGCAGCTGTGGTCAGCGATGGCGATAGCCTTAAGATTGACCAAAAGCGTATTCGGCTCTTTGGCATTGATGCGCCGGAAAAGGGGCAAACATGCTTGGATAAAAACGGCAATGTTTGGTCTTGCGGCGCAGCGGCACAAGCGCAATTGGCCGAGTATCTTCGGGGCCAAAATGTAACCTGCGCTGTAACCGGAAAAGATCGTTACCAACGATTTTTGGCGATTTGCACCTTGGGCAAGACAGATTTAAATGCGCGCATGGTGTCTGACGGGTTGGCATTGGCATATCGGCGGTATTCAAAGTCCTATGCTGCGCAAGAAAGGCAGGCCAAAGAAAGGCAAAAAGGTGTGTGGCAGGGCAAATTTACCGCACCATGGGATTGGCGATCCGGCCAGAGAAAGGCAGAGCTTTCAGAAGTTGCCGCTTCGGGCTGTGTGATCAAGGGCAATATCAATAGCAAAGGCGCCCGGATTTACCACACGCCATCCTCTGTTTGGTACAGCCGCACCAAAGTGACGCTTGAAAAAGGAGAGCGATGGTTTTGTTCGAAAAAAGAAGCCGTTGCAGCTGGCTGGCGAGCAGCCCGCTAACCGTCCGCAGCCTATGCTAATCGCCGGCTGTTCCCGCGCGGAGGTTTTGAACTTGCTTGACATTTATAATGGATGCTTTCCTATCGCATGACACGATAATTTTTGGACTGAGAAACCGTTATGAACTTTATTGACCCTCAAGACTGGGTGTTTCCTGTGCCGATTGCCTATGGGCCCGGCCGTTTGAGCGAAATCGCAGCGCATTGCGTACAAGCTGGCATCAGCAAACCACTGATCGTGACCGATCACGGCAGCCTTGGGTTGCCGTTTTTAACCGATCTGCAGACCTATTTATCACAGGCCGGCATTGCCTCAGCCGTCTATGCAGATATTTCGCCCAATCCGCGCGATGATGAGGTTTTCGCCGGCAAAGCCCAATTTCTGGCCGCCCAGCATGATGGGGTGATCGCCATTGGGGGCGGCAGCGGTATGGATGGCGGCAAAGCCATTGCCTTGGTGGCTTATAATGAGATTGACCTGTGGGCATTTGACACCCAGGCCAATCCACCCGATATGGGCAACGATCCTGCTTTTCCGCCGCTGATTACCATTCCCACCACCGCCGGAACCGGGGCAGAAACCGAAAGCACGGCCATGGTGACCGACACCAAACAGATGATGAAATGGTGTATCTGGCACCCAGACTTGAAACCGGCCATGGTGATCCTTGATCCTGAACTTACCATTGGTCTTCCGGCCCATTTGACCGCTTGGACCGGAATTGACGCCATGGTGCATGCGATCGAGGCCTATTGTATTCAGTGTTTCAACCCGCTTTGCGATGGTATGGCGCTCGAAGGGCTGCGGTTGGTATCACAGTGGCTTCCCGTGGCAGTGGCCGAGCCAGAAAACCTTGAGGCCCGCGGCGCGGTGTTGAGCGGATCATGCCTTGCCGGTGTTGCGTTCCTAAAGGGACTGGGGGCGGTGCATGCTATTTCACATATGGTGGGGGCGGAATATGACACTCAGCACGGGCTGACCAATGCGATTATTTTGCCCTCAGTTTTGCGCTATAATGCCCCCTCGATTGAAGCCAAAGTTGCGCCAATGGCCCAAGCCATGGGATTGCAGGCGACGGATTTCGACGCTTTTTATGGCGGTATATGCGCGCTGCTTGATGAACTGGATATTCCCAAAACTTTGACCGAAATAGGAGCCTCAAGCGATTGCGCGCCGCGGATTGCCGCCAAGGCGCTAAAAGACAGCGCGGCAGAAACCAACCCGAGGCCATTGACCCAAGATACCATGGAGCGTTTGGTGAAGGATGCATTGAACGTTGGGCGATAGCGCACTGGCGCATTTGAGGGGTTTTTAAAAATTAGGAGACCAGAATGAAAAAAACTATCGTCGGCACCACGGGCGTTGAGCTTAGCGAACTCAGTTTCGGCACCTCTTCTTTGGGAAATATATCGAATGCCGATGGCTATGCGGTGCCAGAAGAGCGCGCGCAGCAAACCTTGGATAGGTTTTTCCAAGGTCCCGCGAACCTGCTTGATACCTCACGCAATTACGGACAGGGGCACAGCGAAGCGCGCATCGGCCGCGCGGTGCAGCGGTATGGGGGCTGGCCGAAAGGTTTTTTGCTGTCCACCAAGCTTGACCGCGATCCCGATACAGACCGGTTTGATGCAGATCGTGCACAGGCATCTTTGGAAGAAAGCCTAAGGACACTTACATTAGAAGAGCATCAATATCCGCGACCCGTTTGTTGAACCGGCACGCCGCGAAAGTGCAGATAGTCTCGAGCTAGCCATTCTCACCGCATTTTCCCTGTTAACAGGGAATTTACAGGGAAAAACGTGCGCTTTGGGTCGATATTGACCGTTTTCGGCTGATTTGGTTCTGAATCGTACCACAATAACAGCGCCTTACAGGCGGTTTCCCTGTTAATTAAAAAACAGGGAAAATTAATTCCGGAACAGGGAAAGAAAACCAAAGAACAGGGAAACGGGCAGGGCGAACAGGGAAGCCTCATTTCGCCCCGAAAGTATGACTTCTCAATCGACAAGATCGACCGCCGTGAAGTCCACTTGCACCAATTGCAGTCATTGATGAAGTGCGCAGCGATCGGCTACTTAGAGCCCGTTTCTACTGATGCCGCAACGCGTTCAAACGCCTGTTTAGCGCAAAGTGTTGCCATTAGACGTCACTTGGTACGATCCCCCAGCCGGTCCGGCAAGTGTCTTCGATATACCCATCTGTTCTCGCATCAAAAGCAGGGCAATATTTTGGAAAAATCGGATCACGATCGGGGTGGTATATTTCAATGCTCATCCCATGACCACAGGCCAGCATAAGGCTTGCCGAAAGCTGTGGCTCACCAGTATTCGCAACTTTCAATCCATTTTGGCGAGCCAATTCTGCCGACTCTAACCAAGGGGTCACACCACCGGCATAACCGGGGTGTAGGTTGCAGATATCAATGGCTTCCGCATCAATTAGGCTTGCGACACCAGCCACAGTGACTTCGCTTTGCCCCGCGCATATCGGTATATCAGTCATTTTCCTTAAGGCGGCCAGGTCGGCAATGTCGTTGTCCCAATGCACAGGCTCCTCGACCCAAGCTAGGCCAAAACCCTCGCAGGCATTCACAAAGTGCAGAGCTTCGTCTAGGGACCACGCTTGATTGGCGTCAACGGCTAAATTGAATGTATCGCCACCGGCATCTCTTACGGTTTTCACCCGTTCGACATCCTCTGTAACCGATAAACCTCCGACCTTTAGCTTCATTCCGCGACCGCCGAGCGTGATAAGATCTCGCGTTTCATTGGCCAAGTCGCCAAGAGAGTTCTGTGGTGTGTAGTAGCCTGCAATAACCATAATGGGCGCGTGGTCTCGTTGTTGTCCCAGAAGATCAACAACAGAACATCCCTGCGCTTTAGCGTGTAAGTCCCAACAAAGAATATCTGCCAGCGCCTGCGCATGAAGGGCGACGCGCCGATCTCCAAGAATATCACGAACCAACGGGCGCATGTCATACCAAATATTCTTGACATCACTTGGATCTCTTCCAATCAGAACTTTCGAGAAATCCTCGTTCACCGCGCTTGCGATGCTTTGTCCCAAGCCAAAATCATCTCCAAGATAAGCAAAACCATCAATACCCTGGTCAGTTTTTGCACGAACAAACATACCCTTCTTATGCGTATATTTGTAATTGCTACCGTGAAAGTAGCGGGGCAATGGAACCATAAATGCTTCCGCCACAACCGAAATAATTCTCATCCAAAGTTCCTCGAAGAATTAGTGTCAAATTGCAACTTATCCATTGGCATCCCCATATATAATAAGCTGTATCGCTACGCTTTCTCGTATTGGTGTGATATTTTCAAATATTCTACATTCATAGTTGTTTGGATTAGCTGTATAGTGCTTTAGTCAGAAGTATATTTTTCTTGATAACTTGTGTTCGTTATGTACTTACCGCATCAGTTTTCAGTGCAGCTATTGAGGTCCCTGCCATGGAAGTCCTAAGTCCAATCTCAAGAGCCAAATAATGCTGCTTGAACATCAACAAAAATAATTCAAAAATTCAAGTGAAATGGCGCTTTGTCCGCATAGCTGCCGTTCGCTGTGCGCTATGTAGTTCAGGATCTTGCTGGTGATACATTCGGGACGTTGCATGCCGCCGCCACTGTGCTCTACCAATAAGTGGGTATAGGTGATCTTGATGCATGGATCACAAATAAAATCTCCTACCATTTAAACGCTGCTGATGTTCAAGCGCGTCGGACTAAGAGCACCGACTGCCGGGTTACTTGAAACTCGCCTGGGGGGAGGACAAAGGCACAATAGCTTTTTTTGTTGACTGCCTTTGATTTTTATGGTCATTAAATGGAGCCTGGCAGCCAGGTTTCAAAAAGAAATGAAAAATCTATAAGGATCAAAATCCGGGAGCGTATTTCTAATCGCGCGTGACCCCCAAATCCGTGGATTAGGGCCCAATTAAGAAGGTTCGATGATGAATGAAGTAGAAGAGAGAGGCGCCAATTCAAATAGCGCAGCGAGATCAAAACCGGCCGCAATCCAACGGGTTTCAATTGTCTCGCAACTGGTGGACCTCCTTGGTGATCGAATCCGTGATGGGGATTATCAGCCAAATTCGAAGCTGCCTTCTGGAGAGGCGCTTGCCCAAGAATTCAACGTAAGCCGCGCCACGGTTCGCGCCGCCATCAATGTTTTGGCGACGCATGGGGTATTGCGACGCATGAATGGCGTTGGGGTATTTGCCGCTCCCAATCCAGGTGTTTCCAACTCACTTAATGAACCAACCGACTTCTATCGCTTGATCCAACAAAACAATCACCAACCTGGCGTGGAGAATATAAATTCCATGTTGTTTAAGCCATCGCCAACAGTCAGGCAGGAGTTGGGAATGGGGTCTGCAGACGAAGCCGTGATGACCTGGAAAGTATTTACTGCCGATGGGTCTCCGGTGATCTATTGTGAAAACACAATAGCGGTTTCAACCTTGGGCGAGACCCTTGCAAGGGAATTGAAACAAACTCCTACACTCAACGACTCATTATTTGGTTTCCTCGAAGAGCGATGCGGTCTAACGACGTCTCATGTCTTGGCTGAGATCAGTGTTTCTAGGGCCGAGGAATGCGATTTTCCAGGGTTCGATTACTCGGATGGGACGCCAGTGCTCGTTATCAAAGAGACTGGCATAGATACCAACGAAAAACCGATCTGGCATTCAGTGGAACTCTATCCAAACAATTCCATCCGGTTTGGCCTTCTAAGACGTCGATAAAAAACTCCCAAAAGAGGCAAGGCAGAGAACGAACTAACGCCACAACATCAGAGAGGAAACACCATGACGACCAACAAATTGAACACGATCAACCGCCGGGCCTTTTTGCAGCGGAGTACGGCAGCCAGCCTAGTTGCCGGGTCCAGCATGAACCTGATGGCGCCGACGGGGGCCTTTGCGGCCGAGGCACTGGCGCCTGTTGCGGAGAAGGACGCTGTCATGGCATTTGGCCTGTTCGGCCCGATTTCGGACGAAGGCTGGACCTATTCGCACCACACCGGCGCGAATGCGGTGCGCAAAGCCTTCCCCCAAGCGACGGTTCTAGAGATTGAAAACACGCCGACGTCCGCCGACGGGACACGTGTCTTCCGTCAATTCGTGCAGGATGGCGCGAACCTTGTCGTGGCTTGTTCGGTTTATGCCGATGTATTGTACGCGGCAGCGGATCGTTCCCCCAATGTTGGCTTCCTTGAAACGGCTGGGCCGCGTCCGTCGAGCAATGTATCGTCGTTCTACGTTCAGCACTGGAACCCAGCCTATATCATCGGCGCTGCGGCTGGCGTAATGACGAAGACTGGCAAGATTGGCTATATCGGCTCTTTCCCGATTCCCACGGTCTATTCGGATGCAAATGCGCTGCAGCTTGGCGCACAGTCGGTCAACCCGGATGTCCAGACGCAGGTCATCAACATCAACTCGTGGTTCGACCCGCAGGCCGCCAACCAGGCGACCAATGCGCTGGCGGATGCCGGTTGCGACATGGTGTTCTCGATCCTTGATGATGCAACCCACCTGGCGGTTGCACAAAAGCGCGGCATCATGGCGGCGACCTGGAATACTGATAACCGCAAGCACGGGCCGGACGCTTATGTGAGCTCGGTGATGCTGGATTGGGATGTCTTCTATGTGAACGAGTTCCGCAACCGCATCGAAGGCAAATGGACAGGAAACCGCACCGAGCTTTTGGCTTTGGGCAACGGTGTGGACCGCGACGAATGGGGGCAGGCGGTGCCGCAAGCTGCCCGAGATGCAGGCGATGCCGCGCGTGAAAAGATCCTGGCTGGTTGGAACCCGTTCTCTGGTTCGATGAAGGACAACACTGGCGCGCAACGCTTGAACGAAGGCGACGAAATGAGCGTCGCGGATGTCTATGGCTGGACCTGGGCCGTCGAGGGTGTGTCCGGGCTGTAATGTAAAACAACACCGCTGCACTTAAAGGTGCAGCGGTTACTTCAATGGAATCTATGAAAGAAATAAGCATGACCGACACCCAATCCCTACCCTCCCTCGCGGGTACTCCATTTACCCCACGCCACGCCCAACTAAACAGATCTAGCATGTGGTCCGATTGGATGAACGGCTTGACGATTTTTGTCAGACCGGCAGACTTCGGTAACCACGAAGCGGCCGTTACCGCAATGCGCCAGCGTGCAATCCTTGAAGACAAGTCACCCCTATCAAAATATTTCTTCACGGGGCCAGACGCCGCGGCTTTCCTGCAACAACTGATTATCCGGGACATCAACACCTGGGATGTGGGCCAGTCGAAGTACATTGTCTTCTGCAACGAGGACGGTCGCGTCATTATTGATGGCGTGCTCTTTCGGTTTACAGAAGATAGTTATTGCTACACGTCAGGGCCAATGGACAATTGGTTCGAAAAACACCGCAAAGAGTTCGACGTTGAAATCGAAGATGCCAGTGCGGACTGGGGAAACCTGCATGTGCAAGGTCCCGCAGCGTTTGACATCATCGCCGACGCGACTGGTCAGGACTGGAGTGGCATGAAATTTGGCCGAAGTGCCCAGACAAAGATCGCAGGTGTCGGCGTCTGGCTGTGGCGGGTTGGTTTTGGAGGCGAACGCGGCTTTGAGGTGTGGGTTCCCACCGAAGGAGCGTTGCCAGTGTTTGATGCGCTGGTCGAGGCTGGAAGCCCTTACGGCATGGAGCACTTCGGAGACCTTTCCGAGGACGTTTGCAGAATCGAGGCAGGCCTAGTGCTGCCCGTTATCGACTACACCCTTGCAGGCCCCGATGCACCAAACCAGGACAGGGATCCGACCGGGCCGCAATCCATGCAATGGCTTGCGACCCCCAGCGAAATCGGTGCCGGGCGTTTTATTGACTTTGACAAAGGTGACTTCATTGGCCGCGATGCGCTCATTGCAGAACGTGACAGTACTGGCCCGAAAAGCCAGCTCGTCGGCATTGAAATCAACTGGCAGGACATTGTCGCGCTTCAAGAAAAACTTGGCCGCCCGCCTCGGGTTCCGATACGTGTGCAACGTTTCCCTTTGCTTGAATTGAGGCAGGACGGCACTCCGGCCGGACATAGCGGCAGCATCGCCTGGAGCGATAATTTGAATGGCCTGATCGGGCTGGCCCGGGTTGCACCGCAGGCCGCTCAACCGGGTACGGAGCTCAAGCTTGCCTGGCGCGAAGCGGACCAAGAGGTCGGTGAGGTCAGGGCAACAATACGAGCGCTACCGTTCATTAAAAAGAAAAATTGAGGAACCACCATGACGGCCAACAAGTTCAACACACTGAGCCGTCAGGCTTTTTGCAGCAGATTTAGGCGGCCGGTCTGGTTGTGGCCAGTTCTCCGGCCCGATGAAAGACAACACCGGCGCGCAACGTTAGAACGAAGGCTGCAAATTGAGCGGTGCGGATGTCTACATCTGGACCTTCAAAGGCGTGTCTCGGCTTTATGGCAAACAACTGCTGCTGCGCCTTTTGGCGCAGCGTTTATTTCAAGGGAAAAGACGGGCAATGAACTCAGTTAATGGTTCCGTGGCCCCTAAGGTCACATTGGCAGGCATCACCAAGACCTTTCCGGGTGTCATCGCTAATCAAGATGTTGACGCGGAATTTTTCCCTTATGAAATTCATGCATTGCTGGGGGAAAACGGGGCCGGAAAGACGACCCTGATGAACATGCTTTGCGGCATCTACCGGCAAGATAACGGAAAGATAATACTCGATGATAAGATTGTTCATTTCACAGAACCAAGGAACGCAATCGACTCTGGAATCGGCATGGTCCACCAGCATTTTCGCTTGGTAAATGCGTTTACAGTTGCAGAAAACCTGCATTTCGGATGGGAAAACACGCCTAAAACATTTTCCAGGAAAGACCTGAGACAGCGAGCAATTGAGGTCATCGAAAAATACGGGTTCGATGTTTCGATCGATTCCTATGTGCACCAACTGAGCGCCGGCGAACAGCAACGCGTGGAAATCCTGAAGGTCCTGTCTCGCGGGGCAAAGGTGTTGATCTTTGATGAGCCAACCGCAGTTTTGACACCTAATGAGGCCACGCAGCTTTTTGAAAATCTGAGACGACTGGCGGATGATGGCCATTGTATCATCGTCATTTCCCATAAGCTTAGGGAAGTGCTTGCCCATACCGACCGCATCACAGTTCTTCGCTGTGGCCGTAATACCGGGACCGATGCAACCAAAAACTTTAACGAGCAAAAACTCGCCAGCCTTATGGTGGGGCGTGAAATCGGAACCAAAAAATTCGAACGACCGGCCGTCGCAAAAAGTCAGAAAGTTGCCGAGTTGAAGTCCGTTTCAGCACTGAGCGATCTAGGGACGCCTGCGCTGAGGGACGTGAACCTGACTATTCACTCCGGGGAAATTCTGGGAATTGCTGGGGTTGCTGGCAACGGGCAACGAGATCTGTCCGAGGTTTTGACTGGGATCAGAAAAGTTACCTCTGGGGAGGTTTGGGTCGACAACACAAATATGACGGGCAAGTCTCCATCAGACTTCTTGAAAATGGGTCTTGGTTTTTCGCCTGAGGACCGATTGCGGTCCGGATTGGCGGCTTCGGCCAGCATTGCAAACAATACCGTAGTTCGAGAATATCGGCATTCTCCCATTGGCAAAAACGGCATGTTCTCGCCTTCCGCCGCCAGGTCCGTCACAAATTCACTCCTTAAAGAGGCCAATGTCACCGCGCCAAGCCTGAATGCACCGGTATCGGGCCTGTCCGGTGGCAACCAGCAACGTCTGATCATGCGCCGCGAAATCCGTATTGCAAAGAAACTGCTGATCACGGTGTATCCGACGCGTGGTCTGGATGTTGCCGCTGTCCAAGATATCCAAAAACAGTTGATTGAGCGCAGAAACTCAGGCGTCGGAGTCATATTGATATCCGAAGAACTGGACGAGATTTTTGCGATCTGTGATCGCATCGCGGTTTTGTTCAACGGCAAAATCCTTGGCGAATTCAAGACAGAGGATTGCAGCTTGCTTAGCATAGGCCACTTGATGGGTGGCGTAATGGACGACGAAGTGGTGCAGGTATGAGTAAAACACCCCAAGATCGTACGCCTGAAGACAATAAAGTGCCGTTCTGGTCCGGACTTCGGGTAAAAGCAGTGCCGGAGATTTCGGCGAAAACACTCTTGCTTTCGCGACTTATTGCTGTGTTGGCGGCACTTGTGCTCGCGGCGCTGGTTATCAAGTTTTCGGGCTTGTCGCCGACTGCACTAGGGTTAAAAGCGTTTCGGTCCACTTTCGGGTCGTCTTTCGGGCTAGAGCAACTCGGGCTTTTGCTGACCCCCATTCTTATTACGGCTATTGCTGCTTCGATTGCATTCAAAATGGGGCTTTGGAATATAGGGGTCGAGGGACAACTCTATTTCGGGGCCCTGTCAGCGAGCGGCCTTGGTATTTTTATGATTGGCCCTAACATACCGATGCTGGTTCTGCTAGCGGTAGCATCAATGATCGGTGGAGCACTCTGGGCGCTTATACCCGCGCTGGCGCGTGCCTATGCCCAGGTCAATGAAATTATTTCGACCCTGATGCTGAATTTTGTTGCCATTTTGATTGTGAACTACCTGTCAATTGGCCCTTGGCGCGACAAGTCCGGTGTTGGTGTAATGGCCGCCTCGGCAAGGATTCCCTACGTACTGCCCGATTGGTTCGAAGCGCTGCATGTCGGCATCTTCTTCGGATTAATATTGCTGGTGCTTTACGGCCTGGTAGTCCGCTTCACCCAATTTGGGTATGAGGTGGATCTGATTGGCTCGAACAACGGCATTGGGCCATACATCGGTGTAAACACCGCCAAACGGATTGTCGCCGTCATGTTGATTTCCGGGGCTATTGCAGGCCTAGCCGGGATGATCGAGATCACGGGCAATATCCATAGGCTTCAGGACGGCTTGTCCAACGACTTTGGTCTTTATGGAATTATCGTAGCGGTCCTGGCGCGTGGTCAGCCGCTTGGAGTACTGATTGGCAGCGTGTTCATCGCTTTCATCTTGAACGCGGGCCTGGTTCTGCAATCTGCAGGGCTTTCGGTTAATTCTGTTCTGACCCTAACCGGTCTTATTCTTCTGTTGGTTACCTGTGCAGAGATGCTTGCGCGATACAGAGTCACCCGGACAGCGACCTGAGGAACTTACCAGTATTATGATTGAAATCCTTCAAAACATTATGGTCTCGGCGGTTCTTGCCGGCGGTGTGCTTTTGTTTACCGCTCTTGGGGAAACTCTGTCACAGCGCGTTGGTGTGATGAACCTTGGAATCGAGGGGTTGATTGCCATAGGGGCAGTCACAGCAGCGCTCACTGCATTCGCAACCGGCAGCGCCTGGCTGGGTTTCGTTCTTGCCGCTCTTGTCGGCATCGTGTTCGGCATCGTCTTTGGTCTTGCAACCGTGATCATTCGGGCCAACCAGATCCTGTGCGGTTTTGCCTTGACCTTTATCGGTCTCGGTTTGGCCTCTACACTTGGGAATTCTATTGCGGGGCGCCCAGTTATAGCGGAAATGACCTCGGTCAAAATACCACTGCTTGGTGACATCCCTATAATTGGTCCCGCTTTCTTTGACCAGACCATTCCGGGGTATGTAGCCTATTTTTTACTCCCGGCCTTGATCCACTTCGTTCTCTTTAGATCGCGCCATGGGCTGAACCTCAGATCTGTCGGTGAGGCCCCCGGGGCAGCTGATGCGGCCGGTATATCGGTGGCGCGGATGCGTTTTCTATATGTGTGTGTGGGGGCGGCGCTGACAGCAATCGCGGGAGCCTACCTTGTCCTGATTTTCATCCCGGCGTGGTCTGACGGTCTGACTGCAGGACGCGGCTGGATTGCATTTGCTCTGGTAATTTTTGCCAGACATAGACCGTTTCAGGTGACTCTTGGGGCGCTGTTGTTTGGAACGATCACCGCCCTTGGCTTTGCTGCACAGGCTCTCAACTGGCCAATCTCACCTACGGTCCTGTCGAGCCTTCCATACGTATTCACCGTGCTTGTGCTCATCTTGCCGGTACTCGGGCAGAGGCAGTCAGCTGGGTCTTCAACCCCGGCGGCGCTCGGATTGCCCTATTTCCGGGAAAAGCGGAGCTGAAGGCTATTAGTTCAATTGACTGGGGGTCAGCCCGACGAAACTTTTTA
>CABXKH010000033.1 GCA_902512685.1 Paracoccaceae bacterium
GGACTGCGGGTAATGCTGCATTTGGCAGTGGTTTATCCGCAAAAACTCTCGGTGCAAAAAATCGCTAAAACCTTTGATCTATCGGATCATCATCTGGCCAAGGTCTGCTCGACACTTGTGAAAGCGGGCCTTATCCGCTCTGAGCGCGGGCGAAATGGGGGGGTAAAGCTTTCAAAGGCGCCCAAAGACATCACTTTGGGCGAGATAACGCGCGTGCTAACCAAGACCACTGCCTTAGTCGAGTGCGACAATGCTTCTGGATGTTCATGTTTGATACTTCCTTCATGCGGGCTTTACCAACCCCTTAAAAATGCCCAGAATGCCTTCTTTGAAGAACTGGACAGAACATCCTTGGCACTGGCCTGCGGCAAAAACCCAGGCTTGCGCAAGCTTTTATCACTGACCGACCAAAATCACATCTCTAGCCCCTAGACCACAGGTCGACACAAGTTTATAAGCAGCATCAAATGACCTATATGCATGCGATCATTATACGAATTATATGCCCGGCGCTCTGATCCTGACGAGCCGCCGGGATAAGGCGCTTGAGACATCGCGCTGCCCCTCCTTCAGACCTAAAGATTATTCAAGGACGACGTGAAATGTGCGCCGAGACCCCCGAGTTGGAAAAATGGGTCCTGCACCGGCTTTGTGAACTAGATAAAACAGTACGCGCCGGCTATGCAGCGCATGATTTTCAGGGCGTCTTTCAGGCGGTCTTTACTTTTGCCACTGTGGATTTATCAGCCTTTTACTTCGATATCCGCAAAGACGTGCTTTATTGCGATGGCGACACGACTGAACGCCGCGCTGCGCGCACCGTCCTAGATATTTTGTTTCACCGTCTAACCACTTGGCTGGCCCCAGTTTTGGTGTTCACCATGGAAGAGGTCTGGCTGGAAAGGTTTCCGGGCGAGGACAGCTCAATTCACTTACAGGATTTTCCAGACACACCCGCGCAGTGGCGTGATGATGCTTTAGCCGCAAAATGGGCCAAAATTCGGGCCGCACGGCGGGTTGTAACAGCGGCTCTGGAAATCCAGCGTACTGAAAAAGTCATCGGCGCCAGCCTTGAAGCGGCACCAACGGTATACCTCCGCGATACAGACGCAATACAGACGCTCGAATCTGTGCCTTTTGCTGACCTTTGCATCACTTCAGCGATCACTCTAAAAGCCGACCCTGCCCCCGATGGTGCGTTTACGTTGGACGGCGCAGAAGATGGTATTGCTGTGGTTTTTGCCAAGGCAGACGGCGAAAAATGTCAGCGCTGCTGGAAAATCCTGCCTGATGTGGGCAGCCATTCGCATCCGGGCACATGCGGCCGCTGTGATGGTGCCTTGGCCTAGGGATATCTTGCGCAACGGGGCCGATGGGTTTTGCATCGGCTCCGGTTTTTTAGGCGCTCTTAATATCTGATATTATTGAAAAATTCCTTCAAAATCTTGGTGGATTCCAGCTCGGACATACCGGAATAAACTTCGGGTTTGTGATGGCACTGTGGGTGATTGAACACCCGCGCGCCCTGCTCTATTCCCCCTGATTTCGGGTCAGATGCGGCATAATACAGCCGCCGAATACGCGCTGCTGCAATTAAACCGGCACACATCGCACAAGGCTCAAGCGTGACATATAGATCATGCCCGCTTAGCCGCTCTTGGCCCAGGTTAGCGCAGGCCTTGCGGATTGCCAACACTTCGGCATGGGCCGACGGATCACAGCTTTCACGCGTATAATTTCCCGCTTGAGCCACAATCCGGCCATCCGCAGACACCACCACAGCCCCCACCGGGATTTCCCCCCGCTTGGCCGCTGCGCGAGCCTCTTGCAGTGCTATTTCCATAAAGCTTTTGAACGCCATATGTTTAATTGACCTCTGAATGCCCCTTTCACAAGTCGAAAAATTGGCCTAAAGCCCAAATCATGGAACAAAAAACACCTTCTGGCGACCGTATTGCAAAAGTCATTGCCCGTTCTGGTCTGGCCAGCCGCCGCGAAGCCGAGCGCATCATCACTGCTGGCCGAGTTTCTGTGAATGGGAAGAAAATAACCTCTCCAGCCTTAAATGTGTCTGAAAAGGACAATATCTTAGTTGACGGAAAGCTTTTAGTGGCGGCCGAACCCACCCGGCTGTGGCTCTTTCACAAGCCGGTCGGAGTGGTCAGCACATCGCAAGACGAGCAAGGCCGGAAAACAATTTTTGATGTATTACCACCAGAAATGCCGCGGGTTATGAATGTCGGCCGGCTTGATCTAAATTCTGAAGGGTTGCTATTGCTGACTAACGATGGAGAGGCCAAACGCCGGCTTGAGCTGCCCTTGACCGGATGGCTGCGGCGCTATCGGGTGCGTGTCAATGGCAGGCCGACAGAAGATATGATGAAGCCACTGGAAAAGGGCATCAGCATAGATGGTGAAAGATTTCGCCCAATGTCTGTTGCGATTGATCGCCAGCAAGGGGCCAATGCCTGGCTGACGATCGGGCTGCGCGAAGGCAAAAACAGAGAAATTCGCCGTGCCATGGAAAGCCTAGGGTTAAACGTAAACAGACTGATCAGAGTTTCTTACGGCCCATTTCAATTAGGCAATTTAAAAACCGGCGCCGTTGAGGAAGTGCGCAGACGCGTTTTGCGAGATCAATTGGGTATTGAGCAACCTTCCGAGCAAAAGCCCTCAAAACCGGTTCCCAAAAGGAAACGCACACGCTAAAATTTGTGACTACATTCAAGTTATAATCATCTCATTACAGCAGATTTAGGGAAAATCACTATGGCAGACTTATTGACTTTGGAAAATCTTGGCAGCTTGGTTATGCTGTGTTTTTTACAGGCAGTTCTGGGATTTGATAACCTGCTTTATATCTCAATCGAAAGTCAGCGCGCTCCAGTCGCTCAGCAAAAATCCGTTCGGTTCTGGGGGATTATTCTTGCGGTTGTCTTAAGGGTTGTGTTGCTTTTTGCAATGATCCGACTGATCGATGCCATGGCGAGCCCGTTTTATGTATTTGACTGGGTTGGTGTGATTGAAGGCGGCGTGAACTTCGCGACCTGTGTCTTTATTCTGGGCGGCGTGTTTATCATTTACACCGCGGTTAAAGAGATATCGCATATGCTGAGTATTGAACACCTTGATAAGAACGTAAGCGGCAAGGGCGGTAAATCCGCGGTTCAGGTGGTGATGATGATTGTTTTGATGAACCTTATTTTCTCGTTCGATTCAGTCTTATCAGCGTTGGCTATTACAGATGTGTTTCCAATTTTAGCGGCTGCGATCATTATGTCCGGCATTGCCATGCTGGTCTTAGCCGATGGGGTGACAAAATTTCTCGAACGCAACCGGATGTATGAGGTTCTTGGCCTTTTCATTTTGCTGATTGTCGGCATTGTTCTGCTGGGTGAAAGTGGCCAAGCAGCAGCGCATGCGATGCATGATCCATCTTTGGCGCTTAAGTTTTTTGGTTACGAAGTTGTGCCCATGTCAAAAACAACATTCTACTTCAGTGTGTTGGTTTTGGTTGGTGTTGAAATTATTCAATCCGGCTATAGCCGCAAACTGGCGATGGAGAGGCAGCATAACATAAAGTCATAAGGCTATGATCTGTTAGGCCGCTGCCTTTCTTTCATTTTTGTGAGGTGATAGTGTCGAGCGCAGAGCAAGGATTTGCTATGCAGGTGATATACAAGACTGAAGACCCTAAAAAGCGTCACAACATACGCCTGACTAAAAATGGCGTAATCCAATGCTAGTGTTGTCACGTTTTTTTTGTTTGAAATTAGCAGTGGTATTTACACTTGCAGGCTGCGCCGAACTACCCGCCCCACTTCCCTGGCCGCCCCAAGAGCGCGAAATAGAAACGCCCCAAACCTCTGAGGCTCTGCAAGAGTACTATCATCAACTAGAGGTGACACTGCGCGCACGTGGGCTTTTGCGTACGGACCAGCGTGCAAAAGATGCGCCTTTTGATAAGAGGGATCTTTTGGCCAACTTTGAAACCATCGTATTTTACGATGAATATCAACGCGGTAGCGCCTTTGAGAAATCCAATGGTCAAAATGCTAAATTGTCGAAATGGGCCGCGCCCATTAGGGTCAA
Source organism: Paracoccaceae bacterium (assembly GCA_902512685.1). GTDB lineage: Bacteria > Pseudomonadota > Alphaproteobacteria > Rhodobacterales > Rhodobacteraceae > CABZJG01. The sequence goes on from CABXKH010000033.1 coordinate 4,093, forward strand.
AGTGCATTTTGGACGGTCAATTGATAAAAGCACCCAAGAACAGGATGAAAATTACGTTTCTGATTTTGTCTCAAAACTTGCTCAAGTGACCAACCATCCCATGCAGATGGTTTCAAAAAACAGCAATTTTGATATTTTGATTTCCCGCGAAGATGAGCGCCCTATGATGCTGGACAGTTTGAAAGCCCAAGGGGCTCCTTTTGGATCTGCGGCTAACCGTATTATTACCCAGATGCCGCGCAACATTCATTGCCTAGTTCTGGCCTTTTCAGCCCCTGAGACAGAAGACGTATATTCCCATGCGCTCGCGGTTATCCGGGCAGAGCATCCCGACATCCTAAAGCATGCTTGCATTCACGAAGAAATTTCCCAAGGCCTTGGTCTAAGCAATGATAGCCCGCGCGCACGGCCCTCAATATTCAACGATGATGATGAATTTGCATTCCTGACATCTCACGATGAAATCTTGCTTAAAATGCTCTACGATCCGCGCCTTTCACCCGGGCTAAGCCTTGATGAAGCGCGCCCTATTTTGCAGCAGATTGCTCTCGAGCTAAGCCGGTCAGGCACATGACTAAAACCGGGATACCTATAAGGTGTGAATGGGTGGCAATTCGGGGACAAAGTGTGTCTTGTGGAAGCAATCGGCTACAAGCTTTCAAACAACAAAGAAGGAAAAAATCATGCGCGCCTTGCTGCAACGTGTTAGCCAATCATCCGTAGAGGTTAGCGGACATACAATTGGTAAAATCGATCAAGGACTACTCATACTGATTTGTGCCATGGAATCAGACAGCCCGAAAGACGCTGATCAACTGGCCTCTAAAATCAGCAAGCTAAGGATATTTACTGATGATGCCGGCAAAATGAACCGGTCTTTGATCGACATTGGCGGCGCTGCTTTGGTGGTCAGCCAATTCACGCTTGCAGCAGATACATCGCGCGGTAACCGCCCCGGGTTTTCATCAGCAGCCTCTCCCGTTGAAGGTCGCAAGCTTTATGAATATTTTGCCGAGGCAGTAGCGGCGCTGGGCATTCGAGTGGAAACCGGCGAGTTTGGCGCGGACATGCAGGTCGCTCTGGTCAATGACGGCCCAGTTACAATTTGTCTTGATACCAAAGCAAACTGATATTTTGCCGAAAAGCTAAAGCCCCTTAGAGCATCAAGTTTCAGCGTTAGTATATTTTTTCAACTCAGCCCGCGCCACCTGACGGCGATGCACCGCATCGGGACCATCGGCAAACCGTAATGTGCGAATATGAGTCCACATATAGGCTAGGTTAAAGTCCTGACTGATACCGCCTGCACCGTGCATTTGCATAGCCTCATCAACGACTTTTCCCGCCATTAGCGGAGCCACGACTTTAATTTGAGAAATCCAAGGCTGCGCTGCGCGAACACCCGCTGTATCCATCATATAGGCGGCTTTCAGGCACAACAAACGCGCCATTTCAATTTCCATCCGCGCATTTGCTATAATGTCATAGTTGGCGCCCAATTCTGTTAGGCGTTTTCCAAAAGCCTCACGGGAAAGTCCACGGCGGCACATCATTTCAAGCGCTTTTTCGGCCTGACCGATGGCCCGCATACAATGGTGGATGCGGCCAGGACCAAGTCGGCCCTGTGCAACTTCGAAACCGCGGCCTTCGCCCAAAATAATAGCACTTGCCGGAATGCGAACATCGGTGAACCGAATATGCATGTGCCCATGTGGTGCATCATCATTGCCAAAAACCTCCATGGGCCTCAATATTTCGATGCCCGGCATTTTAGCGTCCATTGCGAACATTGTGTGGCGGCTGTGCTTCGCAGCATCAGGATCGGTGCACGCCATCACGATATAAAGCGCGCAGCGTGGATCACCTGCGCCGGATATCCACCACTTTTCGCCATTTAACACAAACTCATCACCATCGCGTTTTGCTTCAAAAGCAAGTTGCGCAGCATCAGAGGATGCTAATCCTGGCTCTGTCATCACATAGGCAGAGCGAATTTTTCCATCTAGCAAATCCCCCAACCAGCGGTCTTTATGCTCTTGTGTCCCATAGCGCTCAAGCACTTCCATATTTCCGGTGTCTGGGGCGGAACAGTTGAAAACCTCGGCGGCGATGCTAACCTTGCCCATTTCTTCTGCCAGATAAGCGTATTCAACCGTGCTCAAACCATAGCCGCGCTCACTGTCGGTCAGCCAAAAATTCCACAGATTTCTTGCCCGTGCTTTGGCTTTAAGCCCCTCCATAATTTCAATCTGGCGATCCGTCAGGGCAAAGCGGTCCCCGCTGGGATGACGACCAACTTCGGCATGATATTCAGCATCTAAGGGCGCAATATCTGTTTCGACCATATCGCGCACGGCATCTATCAGCGGGGTTACTTTTGGCGTTACACCTAAATCCATTTCGATTTTCCTATTTCATATCTGGTAATTTATAGTCGGCAAATTGCTTTCTGAGGGTGAGTTTTGACACCTTGCCCGTTGCCGTTAGGGGCAGTTCGTCGACAAACTCGATTGCATCAGGCAATTGCCATTTGGCCACATGATCAAGCAGCAAAGCATCAATGTCTTCTTTTGCGACCCGCACCACGTCTGCTGGAACAATGATCAACAAAGGCCTTTCATCCCATTTTGGATGCGCAACAGCAATGACGGCGCAACTGGCAACTTCAGGATGGGCCATCACTATGTTTTCCAGATCAATCGAGCTAATCCATTCCCCACCCGACTTAATCAGATCTTTGGCGCGGTCTTGAATAATCAAAAACCCCTCGTCATTGATCGAAGCGACATCTCCTGTTCCAAACCATCCGTCGGCATCCATAGCTGCTTTGGTGGCTTCAGTGTCATTGAAATAGCTGCTGATAATCGTATTACCGCGAACAAATAACTCTCCTGCCTCTTCACCATCATGCGGCAGCCGGTTTCCGTTTTCATCAACAATTTTCAGCTCGACACCAAAAACACGGCGCCCTTGCAGTGCTTTTAGGTCCAGCAATTCCTCTTTACTCAGCGTGTCTTTGTGATGCGCTGACAAAATGCCATGGGTTCCCACCGGGCTCATTTCGGTCATTCCCCAAGCATGACAAACTGTAACGCCAGATTTCTCGAAAGCCGCAATCAGTGATCGCGGCGCCGCAGAGCCGCCCACAATAATGCTTGCAAAGCCTTCAGGGTTTCTTCCTCGGGATGAAATTTCGCTCTGTAGCCCCAGCCAAACTGTGGGCACGCCCCAAGCCGAGGTTACTTTTTCACGGTCCATAAGATCAAAAAGCGATGCACCATCCAAGGCGCCGCCCGGAAAGATCAGCGATGCACCGGTTAATGGGGCAGCATAAGGCAACCCCCAGGCATTGACGTGAAACAAAGGCACAACAGGCAAAACGCGCGCGCCCTCTTTTAGCCCATCTGAGATAGAGATAGCAGCGGTAAAGGCATGCAGGACGGTTGAGCGATGCGAATAAAGCGCCCCCTTGGGATTACCGGTGGTTCCAGATGTGTAACACAAACCAGCGGCGGTTTCCTCTGGCAATTCTGGCCAGTCGTACTCTTCCACCTCATCTTGGATCAGATCCTCATAGCAGAGCAGGTTTAATCCGCTTTTAGGCATATGCGCCCTGTCCGTCATCACCACATAATGCATATCTTTGGGAAACTTATCAGCCAAAGCTTCAATCACGGGCACAAAAGTGGTGTCAAGAAACATCACCCGATCTTCAGCGTGATTGGTAATATAGATCATCTGCTCAGCGCTGAGCCGCGGGTTAAGAGTGTGACAGACCCCGCCAATCCCCGCGATGGCGTAATAAAGCTCGAAGTGACGATATCCATTCCACGCCAAAGTGGCCACACGATCACCGGTTTTGACGCCCAGTTTGGCTAAAGCATGTGCCAATTTTCCAACCCGGCTGTAGCACTCGGGATAGGTATAGCGGTGTATATCGCCCTCGGTTCTAACCGAAACAACCTCGGCCTTAGGATGCGCTTCTACCGCAAAGCGTAAAATCTCGATGATCGATAAAGGTCGGTGCATCATGTTTCCGAACATTTATTCCTCCCGTCGGTTTTCTAAACTTTAATATGGAAAAGAAAGGGCTCCCTTTGCAACCCGTGATCGTATGCGCCGCAAACAACGCTGCGTCGCACAATGCGCATTAATCAATTTGCAGCGCCAATGGGGCGGCCTCCAAAGTGCGCAGATCATCGATGCCTAGCGGGTGTGTCGGTTTGGAAAGTCGGCTACGCACCACCCAGACAAGCCGATTTTGGGCTCTTGTAATCGCGACATAAGCAAGCCTTTTCCACAGTGGTTGCCCCGCCTCTGATCGGCCCATACGGGCAGCAGCATAGATGTCTGGGGCAAACACCTGAACTGTGTCCCATTGGCTGCCTTGCGCTTTGTGAATGGTCACGGCTGACCCGTGAAGAAATGCCGCCCCCATATTTGCAGCAAAGGGGATAAAGGGTTCTTCTTCGTCGGGTATTTCTATTTTGATAATCGAGGCGGCCGACACCTGCGGGTCTTCTGCTCCGAGCACATGCAATTTTGAAAACCCTGGTCGACGCCCGGCACCCAGATAGACAACTTGCGCCCCTTTCACCAATCCGCGCGCCTCAAGGTCTATACGTTTTTTTCGGTGTTTAAGCGGCAATTCAATACCATCGCATATCAAAGGCTCCCCCGACAGCAAGGCATCCTCGGGCGCATCATGAACCTTACGAAAGGCATTAATCAGCCGTATCCGCGTAGCATTTCGCCAAACCAAAACCGGACTTCGCGCCATCAGGTCGACCTCGACCCTTTGCCCCCAGACCACCCGATCATCACGATTTGCGATTTCCTGTATGCGCGCCTCAAAATCCTCAAACCCGACGCTCGGATCGCCCAGAGCATGTGCCAAATCCAGGATCGGATTATCTTGCTCTTGCCGATGAATTCGGCTGAGTTCGATTTTCTGAGAGGGCTCTAATCCGTCAAATACCATTGCGCCAGATTGGTTCACAGGGGCTAGCTGTGCAGGATCACCAAACATAATCAGGGTTGAAAAGATATCTTTTAAATCTTCAAACTGGCGTTCATCAAGCATTGATGCTTCATCAACAAAGGCCAGATCAAGCGGCTCTTCCCGGCGTTTCCAGCCAATGATAAAATCCGACCCCCTCAGGCCAGCAGCGGCCAAAGCGCCAGCAATCGATTTATGCGTTTGAAAAAAGTCATAGGCCCGATCAAGGGCATCTTGGGTTAACCCCTCGATGGTTGGTTTTTCCTCGTTTCCGGAAAGCCACTCTGCGATTTTTTCATATTCTGGATCATAAAGCGGGGTGTACAATATTCGGTGAATAGTAGTTGCCGGCACACCGCGCATGCGCAAAACACTTGCTGCTTTGTTGGTCGGAGCAAGGATGGCTAGCGTGCGCTTATCGCGCCGCCTCCGGCTTTCATAATCGCCCGTAATCAACTCGATACCGATATCCGCCAGAGCCTCATAAAGCTGCGAAAGTAATAAGGTTTTGCCAGATCCGGCTTTGCCAATTAAGGCCATGACTGCAGACTTATCCGAGGCCTGTGGCAAGAGCTGAGCATTGTCTAAATCAATCCCCGCAGCCCGAAGTAATTGGCTGACAGTATCATAAGCTTCTGCCTGATCAGAAGAGAGTTGAAAACCAACGGAAGACATAGGCGCAAGGGTACACCCGTTTTAGACCAAGCTCCATAGCTTTAATGCGCGCACTTAACCTAGTTCGGCTTGGCGATGAGCGCTACCAAAGGCATGATCAAACCACTTTGCAGAAGCTTTGGCCGACACGCCCGCCTTTTGGCATACTGTTTGCCGGTATTGGGGGGTGAATTTCCAAATTCCAACACCCACAAAATCTTTGCCCGTACCAGAAGACCCGATAAGGCGTGGCTGCGCGCCAAGCAACCGGTATATCCGCATCATGCGCTGATCAAAAACGGCCATGCACTCCGTCACACCAAAGCCAACCATCGCCTCACCAGCTGCCAGCATCAAATTAGCCGCCACATGCCTTGGCGCATGGCGTGCAAGGCAAAAGCGGCTGCATTCCCATCGCTTGGGTGTTGCTATCATTTGGTCATCCAAAAGATACGAAAAGTGTTCTTCAATCATGTTGCGGCCTGTGGTTGGCAACAACCGAAGTGAACCTTGATGCAGGCCTTGCGGGGATTCCCAGATCACATAAAGCGGGTTAAGAGCATCGTATTCATCTTTTTCGCAACCCCTGTGATCCACATCTACCGTCCACTTTAATCGGGTTTTAAATTGGTCTGCGCGATCTCGAAACATACTTTCGCCCAATAGTGGTCGCTCGGCTAATTGCTCTGCCCAAAGATAGGTCAACATTGGCTATGCCCTTACCGTTGATGGAAGGCATAATCCTATGCAAACAAGCATTAAGAGTTGGGGAGGCTGACGTGCGGTCCGTTAACGATCTAAAAATATCGGGTGGTTTGGATCAAATGACGATTAAACCGCGGCTAAGGGCGCAGGCAACCGCATGGGTGGTGTTCATTGAGCCTAATTTGAAACGCGCGCTCTCAACATAAACGCGGACCGTATGCTCAGAAATCAACAATGTCTGCGCAACCTGAGCCCGATTATACCCCATCGCCAAAAGCGTGAGTGTTTCGATTTCCCGCGGAGATAATGCCGAGGCAACATTGGCTATTTTTTCGGGTTCAAGTTCAAGTGCTTTTTTATTGAAATAATGCGAAATCAAAATCAAATCTCGGCGCCTGCTTTCGATGAATTTGGCCCATGCATCATCCGCGCAATTGTGGCTAACACTGAACAGCGCATATTGACCGCGCGGCCCCCTAAGAGGAATTGATAAACCCTGATTACCCACACCATGTGCAATCGCATCGGCTTGGAAAACGCGCGCGTGTTTGCTTGACCAGTCCAGATTTTTCCAATCCATTGGGTGAAACCTTTGAAAACCGCCCAAAATAACAGGATCAATTTTCAAATATCCTTTTTGCAGGTATCGGTTGATCCAGGACTGTGGATAAGTGCCAACACCCATATGCGCGCCCTTGGAATTCACCCAATGGTATACCGCACGCTCAACTTCAAAAATGCCGCAGAACTCTTCTATAACAGATTGTAAGTCAGCCCGCTCTTTTGCTTGCTCCAAGCGCGTCAGGGCTTGTTCGTAAGCCGATATTTTTACAAACTGTGTCAACGGCCGGCCCTTCGGTCTTTGACGCGATTTCTATTGCTGCCATCAATTTGGTATCATCAAGCTGCGCTGCCAAAGCATTCATATCATTTTTGGCCGCAAAGGTGCGCAAGTCCAGCAAAACGTCAATTATCCATTCATGTGCCATTAGATTCTTTTTAAATTAGATTAATAATTCATTAACACAACCTTACCATGTTTTCCCGTTTTGTCGAAATTCGCATTTTTCAACTCCCCAGATATAGCGGTATAGCAATTTACAAGCGCCTGAAAAACAACGGCTCAAAAAAATGCGCTCGCGTTCAGCACTAACTGATTCGCGAGCAGGAGAGGGAAACTTCTAGATTTTAGCTTATTTTTCGATCGTATCTTCGAATGTTCGAAGCCCGGTGCGCGGCGCCTGAACCAGCACCGCCATATTGCCGGGTTTATGCTCATTTCGGCGCATTTTCACATGGGCCTTTGGAATTTCATCCCAGCTGAATACCTCGGACATACAAGGGTCAAGCCGCCGCTCGACCATCAACTTATTTGCTGCCGCGGCTTGCTTTAGATGCGCAAAATGGCTGCCTTGAATTCTTTTCTGGTTCATCCAGACATAGCGAGCATCCATAGTTAGGTTGTAACCGGTTGTGCCGGCGCATATGACAACCATACCGCCTTTCTTGCATACAAAAGTTGACACCGGAAATGTGCTTTCACCCGGGTGTTCAAACACCATATCCACATTGACGCCCTTCCCGGTGATATCCCAGATGGCTTTGCCAAATTTCCGCACTTCGCCAAACCAATCTTTATATTCAACACTATTGACCGTCGGTAATTGCCCCCAACAGTTAAAATCCTTGCGGTTAATCACACCAGCAGCGCCGAGACCAAGAACAAACTCGCGTTTGTCTTCGTCTGAAATGACCCCAATTGCGTTTGCTCCAGCAGTATTTATCAATTGAATTGCATAGGAACCCAATCCACCAGAGGCGCCCCAAACAAGAACGTTTTGCCCAGGTTTCAGCTCATGCGGGTGGTGGCCAAATAGCATCCGATAGGCTGTGGCAAGTGTCAGCGTATAACACGCGCTTTCTTCCCAAGTAAGGTGCTTTGGACGAGGCATCAGTTGTTGTGACTGGACAGACGTGAACTGTGCAAAGGACCCGTCAGGCGTTTCATAACCCCAAATGCGCTGACTTGCGGAAAACATGGGGTCGCCGCCGTTGCATTCTTCATCATCGCCATCATCTTGATTGCAATGGATCACCACCTCGTCGCCCACTTTCCAGAGCGTAACCTTTTCCCCAACAGCCCAAACAATTCCAGCCGCATCAGAGCCCGCGATGTGATAATCTGCTTTGTGAACGTCAAAGGGGCTTATCGGAATGCCCAGACCAGCCCAAACACCATTATAATTGACCCCGGCAGCCATCACCAAAACCAAGACATCCTGGGCACCAACCTGCGGAATATCTACCACTTCGACCTGAAATGCAGTGTCGGGTTCACCATGTCGTTCGCGGCGAATGGCCCAAGCATACATTTGGGCTGGAACATGACCTAAAGGGGGCATTTCGCCCACTTCGTAAAGATCTTTTTCAGGTGCCTCATATGCTGCAATATTGGTTTCACGATCCAAAGCCAATTTATCCTCCTGAGTTGAACTTGCTGCGCCGCAGAATCGGCCGTTAATTTAGTAGCTACAATCGCAAACGTAATATTGCAACTAATTTAAGTGTTTTTTTGTAATTTTATATCTCTTTCAATTTACCTTATCTTCGATCTAATCCTATTTTTCGATAAAAACAGATCAAACAGGTCAGTTCTTCAAGTCCGCTTATAGATTTTGTCTATTTTTCTTCCATCGGTAGAGAAAACCACAAGGCATCTTCATGCATAAAAATTCTGCTTTGCTGCATCGCGGCGAATTGACATCGCCATATTATTTCTCATATGTATTTATTTAGATAATAATATTACCGAAAAGAATCTTGAGGCTTCAATGTCAAGCACCCCGCAAACCCGCCCTTGGTTAATCCGCACCTATTCGGGTCATTCCACGGCCGAGGCTTCAAATACACTTTACCGATCAAATCTAGCCAAAGGCCAGACCGGCCTTTCTGTTGCTTTTGATCTGCCAACCCAAACCGGATATGACAGCGATCATATTTTGGCCCAAGGCGAAGTGGGCAAAGTGGGCGTTCCAATCTGTCACTTGGGGGATATGCGCAGCCTGTTTGATCAGATACCGCTGGAAAAAATGAATACCTCAATGACAATTAACGCGACAGCACCCTGGCTGTTGGCGCTTTATATTGCTGTGGCAGAAGAGCAAGGCGCCGAGGTTAAAAACCTGCAAGGCACCGTGCAAAATGATATTATCAAAGAATACCTTTCAAGAGGCACCTATATTTGTCCTCCGAAACCCTCACTAAAACTGATCGCTGATGTGGCGCAATATTGCTTTAAGCATGTGCCTAAATGGAACCCGATGAATGTTTGTTCATACCATTTGCAAGAGGCCGGCGCGACCCCGGAACAGGAACTGGCTTTTGCTCTGGCAACAGCGACAGCCGTGCTGGATGAGCTGCGGCCCAAAGTCCCGGCAGAGGATTTTCCACGGATGGTGGGACGGATTTCATTTTTCGTCAACGCGGGCATCCAGTTTGTCACGGAAATGTGCAAAATGCGGGCTTTTGTTGAATTATGGGACGAAATTTGTGAAACCCGCTATGGCGTTTCCGACCCTAAATACCGCCGGTTTCGCTATGGGGTCCAGGTCAATTCACTTGGGCTGACCGAGCAGCAACCGGAAAACAATGTCTACCGCATTTTAATCGAAATGCTGGCAGTGACGCTTTCTAAAAATGCCCGCGCCCGCGCGGTGCAACTTCCGGCTTGGAACGAAGCTTTGGGCCTGCCGCGCCCTTGGGATCAGCAATGGTCCATGCGGATGCAACAGATCATGGCCTTTGAAACCGATCTTTTGGAATATGAAGACCTGTTTGATGGCAATCCCGTGGTCGCCGCAAAAGTCGAGGCCCTAAAAACCGGTGCCCTGCATGAATTGGCAACCCTAGATGGCATGGGTGGCGCAATTAGCGCAATCGAATATATGAAGGCCCGATTGGTCGATAGTAATGCCGATCGGATAAATAAAATTGAGAAAAATCAGACTGTTGTGGTTGGGGTGAACAAATTTACCACCGGCGAACCTTCGCCTTTGACCGCTGGGGACGACGAAATATTAGTGGTAAATCCGGCGGTCGAAAAACAGCAGGTAGACCGGCTCAATAGCTGGCGGGCATCCCGCGACGAAGCGGCGGTTCAAAGCGCGCTTGAACAAGTGCGCGCGGCGGCGCAGGCGGGCAAAAATATTATGCCCGCGTCCATCTCGGCAGCCAAAGCCGGCGCCACAACCGGCGAATGGGCGGCGCAAATGCGCGCAGTTTTTGGCGAATATCGCGGCCCGACAGGGGTATCGCGCGCCGTCTCGAACCAAACCGAGGGACTGGAAGAGCTGCGCGAAGCGGTTGACAAAACCAGTGACAAACTTGGTCGTCGGTTGAAATTTCTTGTGGCAAAACCCGGACTTGACGGCCATTCCAATGGCGCAGAACAAATTGCATTTCGGGCGCGGGACTGCGGGATGGACATTGCCTATGAAGGTATCCGGCTAACCCCAGAGCAGATCGTCAGCTCGGTGATCGCGCAACAACCGCATGTGATTGGCCTGTCGATCCTATCGGGCAGCCATCTGCCGCTTATGGCGGATCTTATGGATAAACTGGACGCTGCAGGGCTTGGGGATACCCCCGTGATTGTGGGCGGCATCATTCCTGACAGTGATGCCGAAGCGCTTCGTAGCATGGGCGTTTCCAAGGTCTATACGCCAAAAGATTTTGCTCTGAACACCATTATGATGGATATTGTAGAGCTGTGTGATCCACTCGACTCTGCTGCCTAAAATCGGTAATTTGCCACGTCGGTATCACGTCGGTATTACGGCTGTTTCGCGGTGGTGCGATTTACCCCCGTGAAGCAGAAAATTCATCCCTATTTGAGCCGCCAAAAGCTCACCCGAATGATCTCTTTCAAACGTTGCGCGAATTCGGTTTTCTAATGCGGGCCATAGATATTTACAAGGCTGGTGCCCAGATCAGGCAGCTGTCCATTGGCCTCGATCAGCTCAAGATGTGGCGGGTGATGCCCTTCCAGCCGCGTTAGCACTGCCAAATCAGCGCTGGCGCTGGCTTCGGCGGCAACTTCTGACTCAGTTGTGACAACATCTTCCCAAGCAATACCAGCGCAGTCCAAAGCTGCAAAACTCGTGCTTCTAAAATTGCACGACTGACAGGATGCAAATGGCAATGGTCGCTGCTGCCATGCCTTACCTTGCGGCGCCCCGATCCAGCGCAGCGCAGCCTCTTTTAAGGTTTCTCCACCCGCATCCAATTCCTGTTCGGTGGTCAGTATAATATCAATTTCACCTTTGCTAAATTGATCTTCCAACTCAGCTGTAAAAGATGAAATCAGCTGCACCTTCACTTGGGGAAATTCAGCATTAAAGCGCTTCAGGACTTTTGGGATATGTGGAAAAACAATGTCTGTGGGAACCCCTAGGGCGATAACGCCCACATGGACTTGATCCGTTAAACGCAAAAAGGCCTCGTCATTCAGTTCGACCATGCGCTTGGCAAAGCCAAGCAATTGCTCGCCGGCTGGTGTGATCACCGATTTACGCCCGACACGGTGTAAAACCTCAACTGCCAAAAGCTCTTCCAGCCGCTTAAGCTGCATCGAAACTGCAGACTGGGTTAAGTTTAATATCCCTGCCGCCCGCGTGACACCGCCGGTTTCAACAACGGTCACAAAGGAACGCAATATGTTTAAATCCAAATTTCTCACATCAATATTCCAGAAATTACTCATGTACTTTTCAAGCTTGGGTTGAATATTATTGATATGACAACAATAGAAATATTCTAACTTTATTTTAGGGATTTTTATTATGGCTATTTCAATTAGAGCAGCGCGGTTCGCGCCACAGTTTAAGATTTCGATTTCAACGATTATACACAATGTTCTCAACCGGATTAAAATGCAGCGCAGCCGTCATAGGCTCAGCCAGCTAGATGCAAAAGCATTGCGCGATATTGGCCTGTCGCAAGCAGAAGCCAACCGCGAGGCGCAAAAGCCGATCTGGGATGCACCTAATCATTGGCTTAAATAAATCCGCGAGTGCGTCAGGGCTTGGGCCGCCCCCGTTGGGGTTATTTTTGCTCCCTACCCCTCTGGCGCAGGACGCGTTTGTTAGGTTACCCTTTGCCAAATACCGCAGAGGAGACCACGCATGAACATTCGCCCTTTGGCGCTGCAAGACTATCCACAATGGAGGCGGCTGTGGCAGGCCTATCTTGCCTTTTATCATACCACTTTGGATGACGCGGTCTTTGAAACCACCTTTGCGCGCCTGAGCTCGGACGATCACCCCCAGCAAAACGCGCGGGTGGCCGAGATCGGCGGCACTCTGCAGGGGCTGGTGCATTACATTTATCATCCGCATAACTGGAACCAAAATGACGTCATTTATTTGCAGGACCTTTACACCCAACCCGACCACCGCGGTGAAGGGATCGGCCGCGCCTTGATCGAAGCGGTCTATAAAGTTGCAGATGACAGCGGCGCGCCATCGGTATATTGGCTTACCCAAGACGACAACCACCAAGCGCGGCGGCTTTATGATAATATCGCCAAGCTCACCCCATTTGTAAAATATCAAAGATAGAGGCCACAGATGACCATCCATATTGGCGCAAAACCCGGTGATATTGCCGAAACCGTTCTGATGCCCGGTGATCCATACCGTGCGAAATGGGCGGCCGAAACCTTTCTTAAGGCCCCGAAACTGGTCAATGAGGTCCGCGGTATGCTGGGCTTTACCGGCACCTATAAAGGCGCGCCTGTGACCATTCACGGGTCCGGCATGGGGATGCCATCCCTGTCGATCTATGCCAATGAACTGATCCGCGATTATGGCGCAAAAACGCTAATCCGCATCGGCTCTTGCGGCGGCATGCAGCCCCATGTGAAGCTGCGCGATATCATCATTGCCATGACCGCCAGTAGCCTTTCGACCCCCTCAAGCGGGATGTTCAAAGAGCTAAACTTTGCCCCCTGCGCCGATTACGGGCTGCTCTCGGCCGCGGTTGCCGAGGCCCAAGGCAAAGATGTCGGGCTACATGTGGGCGGGATTTATTCATCTGATGTGTTTTACGATGGACGCCCCGATCTGAATGAACAGATGGTGCGCCACGGCATCCTTGGGGTCGAAATGGAAGCAGCCGAGCTTTACAATCTGGCGGCCCGCTACGGGGTGCGGGCCCTGGCCGTGCTGACCGTATCGGATCATTTGCAAACCGGCGAGGCCTTGCCATCGGACCAGCGCGAAAAAAGCTTTGGCGATATGGTCGAGATCGCGCTCAACGCAGCGCTGACTTAAATAAACATTCGGTGCAATCAAGAGGTGCCACTATGACAAGTTTTCTGTCCCCAAGGGGCTGGGTGCCTGCGCCCTGCGACGCACTGGCAAACCGGATAGCAACCGAAACCGCTGCCAATTCCAGCGCGGATATTGCCGCACGGCTTAAGGCCTTGGCCCATCAGAACCGGCAAATCCACGAACACGATTGCTTTAATTTAAATCCCGCGACCAATGTGATGAACCCGCGCGCCGAAGCGCTGCTTGCCGCCGGAATGGGCAGCCGCCCGTCGCTTGGATACCCCGGCGACAAATACGAAATGGGTTTAGAAGCCATTGAAGAGATCGAGGTCATCGCCGCCGCCTTGGCCGCCGAGGTGTTTGGGGCCAAATACGCCGAAATACGGGTGCCATCGGGCGCGATTGCAAATCTTTACGGCTTTATGGCGCTGTGCCAACCGGGCGATAGCATCATTGTGCCACCCGCAAGTGTTGGCGGTCATGTCACCCACCACAGCGCCGGATGCGCCGGTCTTTATGGGCTGGATATCCACCACGCCCCGATTGACAGTGACGGCTATAGCGTTGATTTGGCAGGTTTGAAGCAGCTGGTCCAAGAGGTGCGCCCAAAACTGATCACCATTGGCGGCAGTTTGAACTTATTACCCCATCCGGTTGCCGATATCCGTGCCATTGCTGATAAGGTGGGGGCCACTGTGCTGTTTGATGCGGCCCATCAATGCGGCATCATCGCAGGCCGCGCCTGGGAAAACCCGCTTGATCAGGGTGCGCATCTGATGACCATGAGCACCTATAAATCCCTTGGTGGGCCGCCATCAGGGTTGATTGTCACGAATTCGGTCGAAATTGCCCAGCGGCTTGACAGCATTGCCTTTCCGGGCATGACAGCCAATTTTGATGCTGCGAAATCGGCTGCTTTGGCCATGAGCCTGCTGGATTGGCGTGATTTTGGCGCCGCCTATGCGGAAAAAATGATCGCGGTGGCCCAGCATCTTGCCCAAGCACTGGGCGCCGAAGGGCTGGCGCTGTTCACCACCAAAGACGGGGCCACCTGCTCGCATCAATTTGCTCTAGAAGCCGCTGCTTTTGGCGGCGGCCAGGTGGCCTCGAAAACCCTGCGAAAAGCCGGCTTTCTGGCCTGCGGCATCGGATTGCCGCTGCCTGAGGTGGCCGGCGATATGAACGGGCTGCGGATCGGCACGCCCGAACTGGTGCGCTGGGGCGGTACTGAAACCCACTGCGCCGAGCTCGCGCGCCTGATCGCTTTGGCGCTGCGCTCAAATGCGCCGGAAAGCTTAGCGTCTGAAGTCGCCAATTTCAGATCAGAGTTTTCACAGCTCCACTATATGCACACAGCCTAGCGCCCATGGCTGCCATCATAGGGGCTGTCCAGCGGGCTGTGCCAATTGGCAAGCGCGGCAGGATCGCTGGTAAAGATTTCAACCAACAAAGGAAAACATTCGGCCACATCGCTTGAGTGCTGCGCCGAGCAATCCCCGCCCGGGCAGGCGCTGAGCGCGCCCAAAAGATCGGTTTCGGCGAAAAATTCAAGATAATCGCCAGGCCGCACCGGGCTTGCTTTCATGAAATACTGCCCAGTATCGCGGGTAAAACCGGTGCACATAAACACATTCAGCACATCATGCACATGCGCCTCGGCCTCTAGTAGCGGCACATTCAGCCGGTCGGCCAGCGCCCGGGTCAGGTTGGAATGACAACAATGGTGATAAAGATCGCCCTCTGACAGCAGCGCATGGGTATAGGGATCACAGCGGGTGCCGATCACATCATGCACCGAGCCGCCAAATTCATCGATGCCGTACCAATCCAGCGTGTCTTCGATGACCGTCGCCAAGGGTCTTAGATGCGGAAAAGCTGACCACATCCGATCGCCAGTGGTTAAATGCGTGCCATGCAGCGCGCGGGTTTTACCAGAATAAAACCGCTCACTTAGGTCATGAGTATTCCACAGGTTTAAATCGCCCACTTGCGGGCCTTCGATGCTGGATATGCGGAAAAAACCGCCCCGCGGCACGCAAAATGTGGCCGCCTCGCGCGGCGGGACCAAAACTGCTTCACTTGGCTTGGCGGCTGCTCGCAGCGCCCGATAGGCCATCAGATCAGGCCGCGGCAAGCTCTGCGTCGGATAACAGATCACCGGCGCCACAGCTTTGCGGTCGGCAGCATCTTTTGGGGGGGGATTAGAAGTGCTCATCGTTCACCTATTTGGCTGCGCATTTAATCTATGGATAAGCGCTTTGCCAAAGTTGGTAAAGGTTTTGCAGCGCAGCGGCATGGCGCCCTGACGTGATGCGCGTGAATGGCACGTCCAAGATTTGCACAGAAATTTAGTTATCGCTCTTGCGATAGGCCTTAAAACCACCCGCAAAGAGTGCCTCGTCAGATTGCCCTTGAAAAGCACCTTGCCCATATTCGCCCGAAAGCTTGCCCATCAGTACGCCTGAAATGCCGCGAAATTCAACGCTGCCATCAAGATCAGACCCCGAAATGCTAGCCTCGACGCTTAAATCCGAATTTCCCCCTGTGAGCTTTTGTGCATCCAGATCGGCAATCAGCTCCATCGTGCCGTTATAGCGCTCGGTATCAGGGGCCCCTTGGGAGTTTTGACGCAGCAAGCCCAGCGCGTATTGCCCGTTAAACTTTATCTGGCCACTGGCGGGCAGGTCGGGCGGTGGTGTCCAATGGCCAAGCGCGGAATAGGCGGCCCATGCCGTGCCTTGCAGGCCCAATACATAGGAAAACCCGTGTCCGTCTTCGTCTATATATATGCCACTTGTCTTATGGCTCAGCTCAACATCAACCGCGCCGCTGGCATCAGCGGTTGCAGTGCCCGAACCGCCAATAGCAGAGGGCAAAGGAACGTTTGAAGGTCCACTTTGACCCGAACAGGCAGCGCAAAGCAAAAACACAATGATTGCAGCGCGTGACACTGGTAACAACGACCTTTCTAATAAAGAACACGATCCTTGCTAGGCCGAAATGTATTAAAACTTTGTAAATAGGACCGCTTTGGTCAGACCGTGCGCTCGACCATCATCTTCTTGATCTCGGCGATAGCCTTGGCTGGGTTAAGCCCCTTGGGGCAGGTTTTCGCACAGTTCATAATCGTATGGCAACGATAGAGCTTGAACGGATCCTCAAGCTCATCAAGCCGCTCGCCGGTGGCCTCATCGCGCGAATCTATAACCCAGCGATAGGCATGCAGCAGCGCCGCCGGCCCCAAATAGCGATCCCCGTTCCACCAATAGGACGGGCAGGATGTCGAGCAAGAGGCGCACATTACGCATTCATATAGCCCATCAAGTTTTTTACGATCTTCAATGGACTGCTTCCACTCTTTGGCCGGGCGGTTGGTCTTGGTTTCCAGCCAGGGCATGATGCTGGCGTGCTGAGCATAAAAATGCGTTAGATCAGGAATAAGGTCTTTGACCACCGGCATATGCGGCAGCGGGTAAATTTTCACATCGCCCTTGATCTCATCCATGCCGTAAATACAGGCCAGCGTATTGATCCCATCAATGTTCATTGCACAAGAGCCGCAGATGCCTTCGCGGCATGAGCGGCGAAATGTCAGGGTGGGATCAATTTCGTTTTTAATCTTGATCAACGCATCCAAAATCATTGGCCCGCAGCTGTCCATATCAACAAAATAAGTGTCCACGCTGGGGTTTTCGCCATCATCGGGCGACCAGCGATAAATGCTAAATTTGCGTAATTTGGTCGCGCCCTCGGGCTTGGGCCAGGTCTTGCCACGCCGGATGCGGGAATTTTTTGGAAGCGTCAATTGTACCATTTCGTCACCTACTCAGTTGCGCGTCTGCGAAAGTGTCTATCGCAGGCGCTTCATCTATTGGGTCGGGTAAATTAAAGGGCGCCGGATCAACCGGCAAACTGTCCACCCAAGTACGATCTGTTTCATAGCCCAGCTCAATCAAGGCATCCCCGAACTCTTGGGCATATATTTTTCCAACTGCCTGCGGCAACTCGCTTTGCCAGCGTCGTGCAGCACCGGAAAAAACATGGCTACGCACTTGCTGTGGTCTGGCTTCAAAGTCTTTAAACTCGCCAAATAGGCTGGTTTGCCAAACAACATCTAGCGCATCTTTTGTAGATTTTGCATCAAGTTTCCAGTGCTGAAAGGCCGCTCGCATTTCACCCAATTCGGTGTCATTGATCAGCGCCTCATAGCGGAGCTCGTAAACAGCCTCATGATTTTTGGGAAATTGCAGCATCTCAGCGACTGTTACAGCATGTTTTTCGCGCATTTCAAACAGCAGCTTATCTTGATAGCTGTCTATATCACGCAAATGGGTTTGATAGGTTTTACCGCCCAGATCTTCGCGCGGCGTATGTAAAAAGGCCTCGCCTTTTTTTGGGGCCACATGATGGTACTGGCACCCAGACAGCAGCACATCGCGCGGATCACGGGTCAGATGAAGCACTGCGAAATCGTTGCGCTGCCACAGATCTGAGGGCAACCAACCGTTCCAATTTACCAAAAAGGCAGGACCAGTTTCTGGGATGTTCGAGCGCTGATTATCCGACCACAGGCCGACAATCGGATAACCCAAAAGCCGCTTTAGGCCCGCGACCACCTGCTGCATCCAAACCGTGCCGCATTTATGATGGGTCACAAGACCCAATAGCCGGATATCAGCTTCTGCCATCACGCGCCTTTTGCCATTAGAATGTTCTCACTTTAGGTGCGATTTTTTCAAGCTCGATGCCGCCCTTTGTTTCATCTGTTAGCCGGTCAAGGATCACTGGCCGGTAACGCAAATCGACCTGATCGCCATCCACTCTGGACAGCGTATGCACCCGCCAGTTGTCATCATCGCGGGTGCCAAAATCTTCATGGGCGTGCGCACCGCGGCTTTCTTTGCGTGCTTCAGCGCCGGCGATTGTGGTCAGCGCGTTGGGCATCAGGTTGGTGAGCTCAAGCGTTTCCATCAAATCACTGTTCCAGATCAGCGAGGTATCGGTGACTTTGATATCATCCAGCTTACCCGCAATGCTGGTCATTTTTTCAAGACCATGCGCCAATGTATCCGAAGCGCGGAACACTGCGGCATCTGCCTGCATGGTTTTTTGCATTTCAAGCCGCAGTTCGGCGGTTGGCGTTGTCCCTTTGGCATAGCGCAGCCCGTCAAACCGATCAAAGGCCTTATCGGTTGCCGCGCGGCTGACCTCGGCCAGCGGGGCATCACGGTCGACGACCTTGCCGGCGCGGATTGCGGCCGCGCGGCCAAAGACCACCAGATCAATCAGGGAATTTGAACCAAGCCTATTTGCACCATGTACCGACGCGCAGCCCGCTTCACCAACCGCCATCAGCCCCGGCACAACAGCATTGGGGTCTTTTGCAGTTGGGTTGAGCACCTCGCCCCAGTAATTTGTCGGAATGCCGCCCATGTTATAATGCACGGTCGGCAGCACTGGGATCGGCTCTTTGGTCACATCCACACCGGCAAAAATGCGCGCGCTTTCCGAAATGCCCGGCAAACGCTCTGCCAGCGCTTCGGCCGGCAAATGCGACAGGTTGAGGTGAATATGATCGCCCTCGGCGCCCACACCGCGGCCTTCGCGGATTTCCATGGTCATACAGCGACTGACATAATCACGCGGGGCAAGATCTTTGTAATGCGGGGCATAACGCTCCATGAACCGCTCGCCTTCGGAATTGGTTAGATAACCGCCCTCACCGCGTGCGCCTTCGGTAATCAGACAGCCAGAGCCATAGATCCCGGTGGGGTGGAATTGCACAAACTCCATATCCTGAAGCGGCAGACCTGTGCGCGCCACCATACCGCCGCCATCGCCGGTGCAGGTATGGGCCGATGTGGCGCTGAAATACGCCCGCCCATAGCCGCCGGTCGCCAGCACGACCATTTTTGCGTTAAAGACGTGCATGGTGCCATCATCAAGCTTCCAGCACACGACCCCCTGACAGATGCCGTCATCCGACATGATCAGATCAATGGCAAAATATTCCACATAAAATTCTGCGTTGTTTTTTAGTGACTGGCCGTAAAGCGTGTGCAGGATCGCATGGCCGGTGCGGTCGGCCGCGGCGCAAGTTCGCTGTACCGGCGGGCCTTCGCCAAATTCAGTGGTATGGCCGCCAAAGGGGCGCTGGTAAATCTTGCCCTCTTCGGTGCGCGAAAACGGCACCCCGTAATGCTCTAGCTCATAAACCGCTTTGGGCGCTTCGCGGGCCAGATATTCCATCGCGTCTGTATCGCCAAGCCAGTCTGATCCTTTGACCGTGTCGAACATATGCCATTGCCAGTGGTCTGGGCCCATGTTGGACAAAGAGGCGGCGATCCCGCCTTGGGCCGCCACGGTGTGCGATCGGGTAGGAAACACTTTGGTCACACAAGCCGTGCGCAGACCCTGTTCGGCCATGCCCAATGTAGCCCTGAGCCCTGCGCCGCCTGCGCCCACAACAACCACGTCGTAATCATGTGTTTCAAAATTATATTCTGCCATTTTAACTGCCCCTTAAAGCGCCATTTTCGCGATTGCGAACAATCCGGTTGCCATGGCCGCATAGGACAGGCAGGTGACGCCAATGATAGATAATTTTTGTGCAGTGCCATGCACATAATCTTCGATCATGACCTGCGCGCCGGATTTGAAATGCTCAAAGCCGACAATAATTGTAAGCGCAGCAATTATGGCCGGCACCGGATGCGCAAAATAGGCGGTCACTGTGGCGTGATCTTCACCGACCACGGATCCAAAGGTAAAGACAAAAAGCGGCACCAAGATAAGCAAGGCAACCGAGCTAAGTTTCATTGCCCAGAAATGCCCGGTTCCGGTCTTGGCACTTCCCATGCCCTCGGCCCGCTTACGATCTGTTAAATAACGCATGTCCAGTCCCCTAAAGCACGATAACTGTTAGTGCTGTGAGCACAAAAGATCCAATCACCACGGCCCAGCCCAATCGGTATGCAGCGGGCAAATCCAGCCCCATGGCATTGTCCCATATAAGATGCCGCACACCGGCCAAAGTATGATACCAAAGCGCCCAGATCGACCCGAGCATGATCAGCTTGCCCAGCAAACTTGTCATAACCCAATTTGCCAGAGCGAAATACTCGGCCGAGGTGGCCGCAGCCAATAGCCACCAAACCACCAAAAGTGCGCCAACGAGCAAAGCATTGCCTGTCACCCGTGTCAGGATCGACGTTATTGAGGTTAACTGCGGACGATAAATCGATAAATGAGGCGAGAGGGGGCGATTTCCCCGATTCACATCAGCCATGAACGAACCCTTTCCATACGGTTTGGCGAAACACCAAAGTCTTCATCTTTGGTCGGCTAGTCAAAAGGTTACACTTGTTAAGCGGTGAAACCACCCAAGTGTCAACTAATCTAGGGCTAATTTCCACAAAAAACATTTTGTGATCACAGTTTTTTATTTCGTGATCACAAATTTTCATACTGCTGACGCAGATAGACATCAAATTCAGAGCAGATGGTAATGCGCGCGGTGTTAGGATCGTAAAATGCATTGGCTTCTCCGCAGCTTACCAGTTCAACGGAAACTGGTGCCGGAAATCGAAACAGTGTATTAAAATAGATTATTTCATCAATCAACACATCCGCCATCAGCCCGTCGGTAAAGTTTGTCAGCTCCATCTCATGCGAAAGACCTGCCAAATCATCAAGCACCGGCCCCCAACTGTCAAAGGCCAGCTCATACTCTTCTTGGCAGGTCTCAGCGCGATCTTCAGGCAGGCCTAATTTGGTGGCCAAATCCCCGCGCTCGGCTGGATTGCCGCCATAAAACAAGCAAACCAGATTATAGTAGCGCTGTTCATCCGGTCCGTGCACGTCCCAATAGGCTGGCTCATCCGTATTTTGAGCTTCGGCATAAAACCCAAAGGCGGCATCCATCACAGTATTTTGCGCCGTTTGTTCTTCGTAAATTTCGTCAATCAATATCGCAGACAGCACATCTGCTGCATCTTCTTCCTGCCCGAAAATCGGCAAGCGCATCAAATCAATCACTGCGTGACCAATTTCGTGGTATAAAATAGACACAACATTTGACGCCACGAACGCATCGGACGGCTCTTTTGCGCAGAGCGGGCCACTGCCCAAGATAAGCGCCAAAACCATAGCTTTCAAACGCATCACATAAAACCCTTTAGCCAGGCACAAGCGCCCAGTAATCAAGATCTAAAAGAACATCAGAATGATATTTTCCTTCAGCAGTTTTGTAAACAAATTCTGCAGAGCTCCCTTGAACTGCTACCAAACGCAATCGCAGCGCCGCCACGCCGGGCGCATTGGTTTCTGCCCGGTCCAGCACTTCAGACCAAGCCTTGATCGTGGTTCCGCTGAAGCAAGGGTTGGCATGGGTGCCTGCGTTGAGCGCAACAATCATTTGCGCATTGGCCAATCCGTTGAACGACAGCGCCCGCGCCATTGAAATCACGTGGCCGCCGTAAATAAGCCGCTGGCCATCGGCGCGCAGCGTGCTGTCAAAATGCACCTTTGATGTGTTCTGCCACAGGCGGGTTGCCATCATTTGTTCCGCCTCTTCGACCGTAACCCCGTCAACATGGTCGATTTTCTCGCCAATCTGGTAATCGCTCCAGCGGTGGGCTTCGCCGGCCTGCACGAAATCATAAGCAGAAAAATCCAATCCCTCAGGCACCACCAGATTGGCCGCAGACACTGCTGCGGCCAGATCGGGCACCACCGGCGCATCCGCCGGCGCGTCGGGATCGCCTTTGCGCACCATCACCCAGCGCACAAACTCAAGCACCGGCTCGCCGCGCTGGTTTTGCCCCTGCGTGCGCACATATACCACCCCGGTTTTGCCATTTGAGTTTTGCTTAAGCCCGATCACCTCTGACGACGAGCGCAGCGTATCACCGGCATAAACAGGCCGCAGCCAGCGGCCTTCGGCGTACCCCAAATTGGCCACCGCATTGAGCGAAATATCCGGAACGGTTTTGCCAAACACCACATGAAACGCAGCCAGATCATCCAGCGGTGATTCAGGCAAACCGCAGCTTCGGGCAAATTCATCTGACGAATAAAGCGCATGGCGCGCCGGATAAAGCGCATGGTAAAGCGCCCGCTCTCCGGCGCCTACAGTGCGCGGCACCGCGTGCTCGATCACCTCACCAAGCTGGTAGTCTTCGAAAAATCGCCCCGGGTTGGTTTTGGCCACTTATTGCTCTCCTAGCTTCATATCACGATCGTAGGCGGCCGAGACCTCTTTGACCACCGCCTGCCCGCACCTCATTTTTCCGCTTGCTGCATCAAAGGCATAGGTCGGCGCCCCATAAAGCGACCACCCTTTTGACAATGCCAGCGACACCTTATGGCAAAAGGCGGATGTATCCTCTTCGGTCAGCAAA
>CABXKH010000034.1 GCA_902512685.1 Paracoccaceae bacterium
GGCAAAAAAACGCTGGATCGCATCGCTTAAACCGATGGGCCAAATTGCTATTGATGACGGTGCGGTAAAGGCGCTTGGCACAGGCAAAAGCCTTTTGCCCGCAGGAGTTACCGATGTGAAAGGCGAATTTTTGCGCGGTGATGTTGTGGTTATTTGTGGCCCTAAAGGGCGCGAAATAGGTCAGGGTATTAGCGGATATACATCGGCAGAAGCGCGCGCTCTTATCGGTTTGCGCAGCTCACAAATTGAAAAGGTTTTGGGCTATCCGGGACGTGCGGCACTGGTGCACCGTAATGATATGGCCACATAGAGATATAAGGGCGTAAGAATGAACGATATTGATAAAGTGATGCAAGGCATTGGAACACGGGCAGAGGCGGCCGCAGCAAAGCTTGCATATGCACAAGATCGTCAAAAGACCTTGGCCCTCGAAGCTGCCGCAAAGATTGTTTGGGATCAGCGCGCATGGATCATTGACGAAAACGCCAAGGATTTAGAATACGGGCGGCAAAAGGGCTTAAGCGACGCTATGATGGATCGCTTGTTGTTGGATGAGGCGCGGATCAAGGGTATCGTTGACGGCTTAACGGCGGTTGCCCAGCAATCTGATCCTGTCGGAAAAGTGCTTGATCAATGGGATCGTCCTAATGGCCTATCGATCAAAAAGGTGTCCACACCTTTGGGGGTGATCGGTGTGATTTATGAAAGCCGTCCCAACGTGACTGCGGATGCCGGAGCGCTTTGCCTTAAATCAGGCAATGCTGTAATTTTACGAGGCGGTTCGGAAAGCTTTCACAGTTCTCAGGCCATTCATAGCTGTCTGGTTGACGGGCTGAAAGAAGCAGATTTGCCCGAGGCGTCTATTCAACTTGTACCAACCCGCGATCGCGCAGCCGTTCAAAAAATGCTGACCATGACAGACACCGTAGATGTGATTGTGCCGCGCGGTGGCAAGGGGCTGGTGGGATTGGTGCAAAGCGAAGCACGGGTTCCTGTGTTCGCGCATTTGGAAGGCATCGTTCATATTTATATCGACAAGCATGCTGATGCGCAAAAAACATTGGATGTTGTGCTGAATTCTAAAACCCGGCGGACTGGCATATGCGGAGCGGCAGAATGTTTGTTGATCCATCAAGACCTTATAGATGGCTTGGGCGCAGATGTTATTTCAACTTTGATCCAGGTTGGTATTGAAGTGCGCGCCGATGAAGATTTAAGTCATATTGCGGGCGCGAAAGAAGCAACAGAGGAAGACTGGGGCAAAGAATATCTGGCCAGTACAATCGCAGCGCGCTCAGTTCGTGATATTGATCAGGCAATTGCGCATATCCGAACCCATGGCTCAAATCATACGGATTGTATCATGACCGAAGATGACGCGGCAAAGCGCCACTTTTTTGAACGCGTTGACAGTGCAATTTTAATGCATAATGCATCTACCCAGTTTGCCGATGGCGGCGAGTTTGGAATGGGCGCAGAAATTGGCATTGCCACAGGAAAAATGCATGCCCGCGGGCCGGTTGGAACCGCGCAATTGACAAGTTTCAAATATCTAGTTTCTGGAAATGGCGCGGTTAGAACGTGATATTAACGGCTTTAGTATTGGCGAATTGATCTAAGTTTATGGGGCTGTGCATTTGCTGGCAGATCAAAGGCAGCAACAGGAAATGAACATGTGCAGGCGCAATATCGCGCCACTGGAAGGGCTGCAGTAAGCTGTTCCAAAGCTCTGCATTATAGGAAAAATTTGATGATGTTCCCTTTACAAGGGTTTTGTCCTTTTGCCTGCCTATATGGATTTTTCCGCCCAGCGGCATTGCCGTTTCCAGGCAAAGTATGGAAAGGAAAATAGCCTGCGCTTCAATCCGTGTGATGCTTGTTTCAATGGACCAATTCACAACCACACGGGAGCCATTGAACAATGGTAACAATATGTTTTGGGCTTTGTCGGGGGAAAGTTCCGCGTGTTTACTACCCATGCCAAAAGCAATGCGGAAAAAATTTATCCGGCTAATCGCATTGTTGCTACTTTCCTCAATAAGACAGATTTCCGGCCCACTAGAAGTTTCAGAAGATAAATGAAGCAATTCAAGGCCATTTTTAATGGCGCCGATGGGGCTTATGAGATCATGGCAAATTCTGGACCCAATTAATGTTGCGAGATATACCGGATCATGTTTCATTGTGAATGGAATTTTCTGGGGGCGTATGGATTGGATAATTTAAATAACTTCTTAGAGCCGGGGATGTTGGTGAAACACCCATCACAGCCCGATTGGGGGATTGGGCAAGTGCAATCACGTATTGATAATCGGATCACAGTTAACTTTACCGAAGTTGGAAAAATAGTCATTGACGGATCACGCATTGTTTTGGTTCAGGTTCTTTTTAAAGACTAATTTATAAAAAACAATCTTAAGTTGTAATTTGTGGGTTTCAATCTGGTCATATCTTGTCAAAAACGCGCGTCTTGGCTACAGAGAGCATCTAAAAAAGGGCAATTCCTTGTCACATTCGCCTAACTTCGTTGTTAAATTTGCACAAACAAAACAAGAGTTTCTGGCAGCTCAGAGGCTGAGGTATGATGTCTTTATTTCCGAACTTGGCGGTTGCGGAAACCTTGTTGACCATGAAAACCGTTTGGAGCGGGATCATTTTGATCCCTATTTTGATCACCTTATTTTGGTAGATAAGGCAAAACAAAGCGACCGCAACGACGGCGTGGTGGGTGTCTATCGTTTGATGACAGATGAAAAGGCCAAAGCTCTTGGGCAGTTTTATTCTGAGGATGAGTATGATCTTTCAAAATTAAAAAGCTCTGGCCGTAAATTGTTAGAACTTGGTAGATCCTGTGTGCATCCCGATTATAGGGGCGGAACTGCCCTATATCATCTTTGGAAAGGTCTATCTGAATTTGTTCTGGCAGAGAAAATTGAAATCTTGTTTGGAGTGGCAAGCTTTCATGGCACAGATTTAAATAAGTTCGCTGCACCGCTTAGTCTGTTACATCAGCGCCACCTTGCACCGCCAGAATTAAGGATCGAAGCCAAAGCCCCAAGTGCTCAGATCATGGATTTGATCCCACAGGAAAATTTGGACCGCCGTAAGGCCGTATTGGAAATTCCCGCCTTGATTAAAGCCTATCTGCGGTTGGGTGGGTATGTTGGGCAAAATGCATTTATTGATTACGACTTTAATACAACAGATGTCTGTTTGGTTTTAGATATAGAGCGTATGAATGGCCGGCAGAAAAACATTTATTCCAAAGCTGAGACATTGACATGACAACTTGGCAAAGCCCGCAAGGCGATCTGCAAATAAAGGCAATATCCCTTCTGGGTTGGTGCATAGCAATAATGCGCATTGTGCCCATGTTCCTTGTCATCTTTGGCGGGCTATTACTCTTACTGCTGCTGCGTATTTTTGAAAAACCCCTCTTTGGGCACAATCGGCCGATAACGCCCTTGCTGACCCAAGTCGTTTGCAGACTCGCTCTGCGCATTATGGGTATTAAACATCAAATTGGTGGCCGCCCGATGACCAATAACGGTGCCGTCGTTGCAAACCATTCGTCATGGCTTGATATATTTACTTTGAATGCCGCGCAACGCGTATATTTTGTATCAAAGTCCGAAGTGGCCGCCTGGCCCGGTATCGGATGGCTAGCGCGCGCAACCGGTACGGTTTTTATAAAACGGGACAGGCGGCAAGCCAAATTGCAACGCGATATACTGTCATCGCGCTTGCAAGCGGGACATAAGTTGCTCTTCTTCCCTGAGGGGACCTCAACTGATGGACGGCAGGTTTTGCCTTTTAAATCAACGCTTTTTGCGGCCTTGTTCGAGCAAAGCGCAAACAGCAATATACATGTGCAACCGGTAAGTGTGGTGTACAAAGCCCCGAAGGGGTGTGATGAGAGATTTTATGGTTGGTGGGGTGATATGGCTTTTGATGCCCACTTTCTGCTGACCCTCAGCACGTGGCGCCAAGGCAGGGTTGAGGTGATCTTTTCACCGCCTGTTGCGATTGCCGAATTTGCATCCCGCAAAGAGCTTTCAAAGTACTTGCAAAGTCAGGTGAGCAGCGCCCACCAACAGGCAACTAGCCGGTTGAAGTCATCGCCTTGATATAGGCAGTTAAAGCCTCCGATGGATTGTCTTTGCGCCAAATTTCGTCTTGCAGGGCAATAAAATCTGTAACTTTTCGCAGATTGGTGATTGCGGGTATATCGAGCCCACCTTCTGCAACAACAGGCACTTCGATCATCTCCGACCACCATGCGAACAAATTGATCTCCGCGACTTGCCCATCGCCCAGTGTCGTGCTTTGCACCGGACCAAAACTAACATAGTCGGCACCGGCTTCGCTTGCGGACATCCCGTCATGTTTTGACGTGCCACAAAAAGTGCCAACGATCGCCTCTTTTCCCAAAGCGTCGCGCGTTTTTCGAACTGCGCGCGCACCATCAATTAAATGGACCCCATCAAGCCCCAAACGTTCGACCAGCATAATATGGCTTTCGATCACCAGTGCAACATCACGAGCATGACAAACATCGCGCAGGCTATCAGCGATTTTTGAAATCTCTAATTCGTCTTTTGTGGTCAGAGCAAGACGCACGCAGCCCACTTCATTGCCATCAAGGACGCTGCCCAATTGATCACTAAAACGGGAAAGCTCAAATTCGCCTGGGGTAATCAAATAAACTTGTGGATGCTCTTGGTCCATCATGTGAAAGTTCCTGATAGCAGTTTTAAACTTCCATAATCTTAAATTTCATAAATGGCTATGGCTTAAGGTGTGCAAAGGGCTTTTCAGGGCAGGTTTTCTAGCATAGATGGGCTGCATACATTCAAATGGTGACCCAATGACCAGTTTGCATCCACAACCGACCTTTGTCCTTGTCCGCCCTCAAATGGGTGAAAATATAGGCGCGGCTGCGCGCGGCATGCTTAATTTTGGTCTGGATAGAATGCGGGTTGTTGCGCCCCGGGATGGTTGGCCAAACCCAAAAGCCATTGCAATGGCCAGCGGAGCAGGGCGCGTTTTGGATGACGCAGCTCATTTTGAAACCGTTGCAGATGCCAGCGGTGACGCGCATTTTGTCTTTGCCACAACGGCCAGAAGCCGCGGCTTGACAAAGCCGGTTTATGCGCCCCAAGCCGCAATGGAAAAGGGGGCAGAGCTGATCGCTTCTGGACAAAAAGTGACGGTTCTGTTTGGCCCTGAAAGGGCTGGATTGCAGAACGAAGATGTTGCCGTGGCAAACGCCATCATTACCCTGCCGGTAAACCAAGAATTTCCATCGCTCAATTTGGCGCAATGTGTATTGCTACTGGCCTACGAATGGCGGCGCGCTCAAGGCCAGATTGAAACTCAAAAAATGGAATTGGCGGGCACCGACTGGGCCGCAGTCCAAGATGTCGAAAAACTCGCAGAGCATTTTGAGCAGCGATTGGAAACGGCAGGGTTTTTCTTTCCTGAAACCAAGGCGCAGGGCATGAAGATAAATCTTCGCAATATGTGGTCCCGATTGCCTTTGACACGGGCAGATGTACAAATATTTCATGGTATATTGCGACAAATTGTAAGGTGGAAAGAACGCGGCGAATGACTTGAAGCTTACATGTTCGCGCTCTATTCTCTAGATGGAAATAATAGAAAGCCTGAACCTGTATGACCCGTAAGAGATCAATTTTTGAAGACGTCGCTACCGTGACTGAATCTTCTTCACCGGCTCAAGAAGCAGCCGGAATAATCGACCGGGGTCGGGGACAAGCGAACCGCTCTTTAATGCGCGGATGGCTCATCTTACTGTTCTTACTGGTAGTGATGATGATCCTTGTTGGAGGTCTTACCCGTTTGACCGATAGCGGGTTAAGTATAACAGAATGGCGACCGGTGAGCGGAGCTCTGCCGCCTTTGTCCGAACAAGACTGGTCTGAAGAGTTTGAAAAATACAAACAAATTCCAGAATACCAGCTGCAGAACAAAGGCATGAGCCTGCAGAGCTTTAAGGTCATCTATTGGTGGGAATGGGGCCATAGGCAATTGGGCCGTGTGGTTGGTCTGGTTTGGGCCATCGGATTTGTATTTTTCTATTTTACAAAGAAAATTCCCACAGGCTGGACGCCAAAATTACTGTTGCTTGGGGCTTTGGGTGGAACCCAAGGCGCAATCGGATGGTGGATGGTTTCCAGCGGGCTTTCTGGAACCATGCTGGATGTTGCCAGCTACCGCTTGGCGACCCACTTGGGTTTGGCCTTTGTGATCTTGGGTTTCATTGCTTGGTTTCTGTTTCATCTGAGCGAACGCGAGAGTGATTTAATCCAACGTCGACGCAGCCGAGAAGGACGTTTGTTTAAGCTCTCGACGGGACTGCTGCATTTCACATTTCTGCAAATTCTTATTGGTGCGCTGGTGGCGGGCATAGATGCTGGGCGCAATTATATCGATTGGCCCTTGATGGCTGGGGAGTTTTTTCCATCCGACTCATTTTTGCTAAACCCTTGGTGGCGCAACTTTTTTGAAGACGACGGACTGGTGCAATTCATGCACCGTATAGCCGGTTATGGGGTTTTCATTTTGGGCATAATTGCTTGGCGGCGCTCGCGATCATCGGGAAATGCGATGGTTAGATTTGCCTTCAATGCCGTTCTTGCAATGATGAGCCTGCAAATGGTTTTGGGCATTACAACCGTCTTATATGCGGCCCCTTGGCATATCGCTATCGTACATCAATTGGGAGCAGTTGTTCTTTGGGTTTTAATTTTGCGTGCACGGTTTTTAGCTGCTTACCCGCCACAGCAATCGGTAAAAAGACTTTAAGCCGTGACCGCTTTTTCAAAATTAATGGAGTATCAGCACCAAACAGAAGCCCTCGCCAAAATCGCAACGCGGCTTGGGTGGGATCAAGAAACGGTGATGCCGAAGGGCGCGTTACAAGACCGGGCCGAGGAATCTGCTGCACTTGAAAAAACGCTCCATGATCGACGCAGTTCAAGCGAGCTAGAGGATTTACTGGCGGCTGCCCAATCACAGGCATTGACGGCGCTGGAAAAACGCCAGGTAAGCTTAATTGAACGCGCGCTGCTGCGGGCCCGAAAAGTCCCGGTCGAGCTTTCGGTTGCATTGGCCCGCATTACGCCAAAATCCCATCAAATTTGGGCCAAGGCTCGGGAAGACGATGATTTTATGGCCTTTGCGCCCATTCTAGAAGAGGTTATTCAACTGCGCCGCCAGGAAGGCGAAGCCTTGGCTCAAGGTGGCAATGCGGTGCCTTATGAAGCATTACTTAAAGATTATGAGCCAGATGGAGAGGTCGCGGCTCTGACGGACATGTTCGATCAGCTCAGAGCACCATTGGTGAAATTACGTGCAGCTGTTCTGGAGTGCCCGCCGCCCAAAGCCTTGCAGGGACATTTTGATCCCAAACAGCAAATGCTGATCTCGCATGAACTGGCGGAATGTTTCGGCTATGATTTTTCACGCGGGCGGATTGATAAAGCCGTGCATCCGTTTAGCTCAGGTTCGGGTAATGACGTACGGATCACCACAAGAACGGATTCAAGTGATCCGTTAAATTGCTTTTACTCAACAGTGCACGAAGTGGGCCATGGCAGTTATGAGCAAAATATTGATCCAGAATATGGATTTTCTCCGATCGGGGCAGGGTGCTCAATGGGGGTTCATGAAAGTCAAAGCCGAATTTATGAAAACCAATTGGCCCGCTCTCGTCCATTTACGGGTTATCTCTATCGCCGCATGCGCGCTGTGTTCGGTGATTTTGGTTTGGAAGACGAAGAGGCTTTCTACCAAGCGGTTAACCGGGTGTCGCGTGGATACATTCGAACCGAAGCTGATGAGCTTCAATATAATCTGCATATCATGCTGCGCTTTGATCTAGAGCGTGATCTAATTTCCGGAGCATTAGAGGTGACAGATTTAGAGACCGCGTGGAATGACCGATTTGCAACAGATTTCGGGTATAGCGTCGATAAAGCCTCAAATGGTGTTCTGCAAGATGTTCATTGGTCCGAAGGGCTCTTTGGTTATTTTCCAACATACTCATTAGGTAATGTTTATGCGGGATGCCTTTATAAGGCGCTGAGGAAAGATGTCGGCGATCTTGATGCAGAGTTAAATTCCGGAAATCTAGGCCCAGCTGTCTCGTGGCTGCAACAACGCCTTCAAAGGCACGGCGGACGTTTTTCTGCCTCGGATCTTATCTCATCGGCCAGTGGGAACGCCGTTTCGGTCGACCCGTTACTGGACTATTTGAAAGATAAATTTTCTGACCTTTATGGCCTAGCGGCCATGTAATTGGCCTGATCTATTCGAGGCGGTTTATCCATAAGACTGCTTTCAATCCAATCCCTTGCCAGCTTTAATACAGGATCTTTCTTTCGGGTATAATGATAAGACGCCCAAATTTCATTCTGATTTTTTCCAGCAGGTTCAAAAAGCATCAGATCAGGCTTACTGTCGGCAAAGCTACAAGGTAAATAGGCCAAAAGCGGCATTGTACGAATAAGCTGATGCGCGTTTAATAAGTTAGAGACAGTTAACCGTGGGCTCTGGTTAAGGGGCGCAATCCCATCTTCTAATTTTAAGTGTGGGCCAGTTTCGCTATCAACGTTTATCCACCCCTGTAGATTATTATTAAACCGCGCTGCATGATAGAACCCGCATCTTAGTTGACCAATTCTAAATCTGAAAATGCGACCTTCTTCGGGCTTTGAAAAAGATAAAATAAGGTCGGTTTCGCCAAATGCCAGACTTGCATGGGTAGACGCTAACTTCATTTCCATCTGGGGATAGGTGGTTAGAAGTTGATCCGCTTCTGGGAGCAGACAGGCCTCAATGATAAATTGCGGCGCGGTAATATGCAGCTTGTAATTGTCTTCTAGAATAGAAGCGTTTATCTCTGCAGCATGAAGTCGCTCTTCAATGCGGCGCGCTACAGCGGAAAGTTCTTGCCCCAGAGTTGTTGCCATCCACTGGCAATTTTGGCGAGTAAACAAAGGCTGGCCGGCTTCTTCAGTTAATCTTTCGATGCGGCGTGAAACCGTTGCAGTGTTGGTCCCAAGTGCTTTGGCTGCAGCAGTCATTGTCCGAAATTCATCAAGGGCTAAACAATATTTAAGATCATCCCAGTTTTGCATAATATCCCTTTAACTAAAAAATACACTATTCGAATGTTCTGCTTAAATGTTTTTGGCGGATGAAGTTTAAAACACCGCATTTAAATAAAACGCACAGACACTGTATTGCGATATTGCATACAGCTTTAAGTAAAGTATATATCTAATAGGGATATTTTTAAGGGAAAAAGGTATACCCCCAATAATGGTAGTATAAGGCAGCCATGATTTTGATATCTCTCCCAGTGAAACGATTTCACTCGTCTTCTGTGGCCTCACCTTCTTGTTCTGCTATCCATGCAACAGAAACCACCTCTTCGCCTTTGCCGGTGTCGAAAACTTTCACACCTCCAGCGCTGCGCGACCGGAAGGAAATACCTTCAACAGGTACGCGTATTGATTGGCCCTTAGATGTGGCCAGCATAATTTGATCTTCGATATCCACAGGAAAGCTGGCAACCAAATCACCGCCGCGCATGGCTTTGTCCATGGCCGCAACACCCATACCGCCTCGCCCGCGCACAGGATAATCATGGCTTGATGAAAGTTTACCAGAACCGCCTGTGGAAATAGTTAGGATTAAGTTCTCTTCTGCCGACATTTCTGCATAGCGTGCAGGGCTTATGGTTGCATATGCACTGCTGTCGTCTTCATCAGTGGTTTCATCCTCATCTGTCATACCAGCCACCGCCCGGCGCATTTTCAAATAGGCGGCACGTTCATCCGAAGTCGCAACGAAATGCCGTATAATCGACATAGATACCACACGGTCCTGGCCTGAAAGTCGAATACCCCTGACCCCAGTTGATTTTCTGCCTTTGAAAACTCTGACATCGGTTGTTGAAAATCGAATTGCGCGGCCGGAATTTGTAACTAGCATGACATCGTCATCTTCATTTGCGATCCGAGCATTTACCAACTCTACATTTTCCGGCAAATCCATCGCAATTTTTCCATTTGCCCGCACATTGGTGAAATCTGAAAGAGCATTACGGCGCACATCACCGGCGGATGTGGCAAAAATAATTTGAAGATTTTCCCATTCGGCCTCAGGCGCATCAACTGGCATAATAGCCGCAATAGAGACGCCGGTTGGAATGGGAAGAATATTGACGACAGCTTTTCCTTTCGCTGTGCGGCCCCCGAGCGGCAGCCGCCAGGTTTTTAGTTTATAGGCCATCCCGTCGGTGGTGAAAAACAAAAGCTGTGTATGTGTGTTCGCAACGAAGAGAGTGGTTACTACGTCTTCGTCTTTTGTTTGCATCCCTGACAGCCCCTTGCCACCGCGCCGCTGGGCACGAAAATCCGCCAAAGGTGTACGTTTGATATAGCCTGCGGCTGTTACGGTCACCACCATATCTTCGCGCTCGATGAGATCTTCATCTTCCATATCGCCCGACCACTCGATAATTTCGGTGCGGCGCGGAACAGCAAATTTTTCTCGGACATCTGCGAGTTCATCTTTAATGATACTCATTATACGTTCTCGAGAACTTAGAATTTCGAGATAATCAATTATATTTTTTGCCAAGGTTTGAAGTTCATCAGTGACTTCTTGAACCCCTAGCTGGGTCAGTCTTTGCAAGCGCAGCTCAAGTATAGCGCGGGCCTGGGTTTCAGATAGGTTATACGAGCCATCGTCGTTAATTTTATGGGTGGGATCGTCTATCAGCTTAATATATTCAGCAATGTCTTGCGCTGGCCACCGCCGGGTCATCAGCTTTTCTCTTGCATCGGCTGCATCGGCAGAGGAGCGAATGGTTGCAACCACTTCATCTACATTGGAAACGGCCACGGCCAATCCGCATAAAATATGGCTGCGCTCGCGGGCTTTGCGCAGCTCAAATGCCACCCGGCGGGCCACGACATCTTCGCGGAAATCAATAAAGTTTGTTAGGAAAGAGCGAAGTGTTAGTTGCTCTGGACGGCCGCCGTTCAAGGCCAACATGTTGCAGCCAAATGAGGTTTGCATCGGGGTGAAGCGGTAAAGTTGATTTAGAACCACTTCGGCTGTGGCATCACGCTTTAATTCGATCACAACTCGCACACCATTGCGGTCACTTTCATCCTGCACGTGCGATATGCCATCAATTTTCTTATCGCGGACTTGTTCCGCGATTTTTTCAATCATTGAAGCCTTATTCACCTGATAGGGAATTTCATCAATGATGATCGCATATCTGTCTTTTCGCAGCTCTTCGATGCGCGTCTTTGATCGGATAATGACGCTGCCACGCCCTTCTAAATAGGCTTTACGCGCGCCAGAGCGGCCCAACATGAGGGCTCCGGTCGGAAAATCCGGCCCGGGGACATATTGGATCAAATCTTCGCTGCTTAAGTCAGGATCTTCGATCAAGGCAAGTGTTGCTGTGACCACTTCGCCCAAGTTATGCGGCGGTATGTTCGTCGCCATTCCAACAGCGATACCGCCCGCCCCGTTGACAAGCATATTGGGGAACCGAGAGGGCAAAACAGTGGGTTCGCGGTCTTTGCCGTCATAATTGTCCTGAAAATCAACCGTGTCTTTGTCTATATCCGCAAGAAGATAAGCCGACGGTTTATCCATGCGCACTTCTGTGTAGCGCATCGCGGCCGGGTTATCCCCATCCATTGATCCAAAGTTACCTTGACCATCCAGCAATGGCAGAGACATGGAAAACTCTTGTGCCATCCGCACAAGCGCATCGTAAATCGCGCCGTCCCCATGGGGGTGGTACTTACCCATGACATCGCCAACAGGCCGGGCTGACTTACGATAGGGTTTGTCGTGGCTATTGCCGGTTTCATGCATCGCATATAAAATTCGGCGGTGCACAGGCTTTAGACCATCACGTAAATCAGGGATGGCGCGGCTCACGATCACGCTCATGGCATAATCAAGATATGAGCTTTTCATCTCATCTGTGATCGATACAGACGGGCCGGAAAAAGCGCTGCTTGTTTCAGGCTGTTCGTCGTCTTTCGGCGGCAATTCAGGCGTATCAGTCACGGGGTGCGCTCATCTCTATGGTGGTCTATATTTTGTTACTTTCTTTATAACAGACCATGTATCTTGGGCGCAATGGTAGAGGCAGGAGAAACCTGTTTATTATGCTGTTATTTTAGCAAGAGCAATCTAGGGTATAATGCGTGTGTATTTGGTGCCCTCAAGCGTTGCGCCAATTTTTAATCCTGATTGGCCAAATATTACGGCAATAACCGGCGATAAAGCCGTTGTGGTTTCCGCTCGGAAGTTTTCACCGCGATCTCTGAATGCGTATTCTATATCGCCCGTAACGGCCCAGCCTTGGGAATAGCGAAAGCTCTGAAGCGCATCTTCTGTGATAAAGAACAGCACATGGGCATATTGTTGGGCGCCAACTTGCCAGCCAAATCCGGCCGAGGCCGTAGAATAATAATCAACGCTTGTGTTGCCAATGCGCAGCGCGCCGCGGCCATAAGAGCCGCCAAAGCCAAAGCCAGCTTCTGTGACAAGCGGCATCACCAATATTCCGGATGACTTATCCGCAAGATTTTTGATATTTGGATGGTCCGAATAGAGTTGAGCCAGCGTTGCATCAACACGGGCGTCTATTTTAATCGCATCTTCGTTGATTATATCGGTGTTAAAATTATCAACATCACAGGCCGCTAAGCCAAAGTATGAACCAACGCATAACGCCGCAAATGCCCGGCGCGAAAAAAGTTTAGACATTGTATACCTGCTCGTATGACTGGGTTTTCCCAATTTATGAATAATTTATATGCGAGGATTGACTTGCTGTCACTATCATTGAGCCATTCCGTTAGTTTTTGGCAAGTTTACGCGCTACATCCAGCGCAAAATAGGTCAAAATACCGTCGCAGCCGGCCCGTTTGAAGGCCAAAAGGCTTTCCATAATGACTTTGTCCCCGTCGAGCCAACCATTTTGAATAGCAGCTTGTAACATCGCGTATTCACCAGAAACCTGATAGGCAAAAGTTGGCACGCCAAATTGTTCTTTTACACGGTGGCAAATGTCCAAATAGGGCATGCCGGGTTTGACCATCACCATATCGGCCCCTTCAGATAGGTCTCTGGCAACCAAACGCAACGCTTCTTGGCCGTTTGCCGGGTCCATTTGATAGGTGGCCTTGTCCCCTTTTAAAGCGCCGCTGGCGCCAACGGCATCGCGAAACGGGCCATAAAAGCCACTTGCGTATTTGGCGGCATAAGACAACAAAAGGACATTCGGAAAACCATGCTCTTCCAATGCCAAGCGGATTGCCCCGATCCGGCCATCCATCATATCCGAGGGCCCGATGATGTCTGCTCCGGCCTCTGCTTGCGAAAGGGCCTGTTTGACCAAAGCATCCACTGTCAGGTCATTGACAACTTCACCGTCGACCACCAAGCCATCGTGGCCATTGGAATTATAGGGGTCCAAAGCCACATCGGTCATCACGGCAATGTCTAGCCCTGCCGATTTAATCGCTCGGGTGGCGCGGTTAGAAAGGTTTTCGGGGTTCCAGGCTTCGGCGCAATCAGGTGTTTTTAATTGCGGATTGGTATAGGGGAACAAGCAAATAGCTGGAATGCCAAGTCCGGCAGCCTCTTTGGCTGCTTCATCGACTTTGTCGACGCTGCGGCGCACAACACCCGGCATTGAGGCGACAGGCTGTTCAATGTTATCACCCTCGCAGATGAAAACTGGCCAAATCAAATCACTCACAGATAGAGTATGCTCACGCGTCAAGGCGCGCGTTGCAGAGGATTGCCTAATGCGCCGAAGGCGGGTTTTTGGAAAAGGGGCGATTTTATCTGATGGCATTGGTGTCTCCATAATGCAGCTCTAAATGCCATGGATATATTCTTTGAACAAGTCTTTGAGTTCTACGAACAGCTTGCGTATTAAGTATTTCAGTTTAGATCGATGAAAGGAAGCGTCTATGCGAGTGAGAATGTGCTAATATTTGAAGTTCTAGAATTTACGTCTTTTTTTAGTTTTTGGTATTGGGTCTTGGTTATGCTCGTTTGGGGCATAAGCGCTCAGATCATTCTCAGTGTGCCCTTTCATACGCTGCAACAGGCTAAATCCCAAACCCAAGAGCAACAAAGTGAATTGGTGATGTCGTTGCAACTGCATGCCCGACGCACTGTCGCGGCCTATACGCCTAACATGTCATTATTTTTATCAATTACGGGTGGGTTTTTATTCGGATTTTGCGGGTTTATAGGGTTTTATTTTAACAGTGAACCGCTTCAGGCGCTGCTTTTGTTGATAGTACCATTAACACTTGTGGCATTCTTGCGTTTACGGTTGGCGCGCAGTATCTGCGATGCTGTTCCAGCCTTTGATGTGGTCTATAGAACCCTTTGGTGGCATCGATTTTGGACTATTTTAATTGCGGGGTTGAGCATATTTTTGACGGCTTTCTGGGGGCTCGCCTATAATATAAACAATCTTGTACTTGGCCTTTTAAGATAGGGCAGGAAGCGCAGATAAGGACGGAATGACTAAACAGAACTTAATTACAGTGGGCGGCGCGCCCGAAGGCTATGATGCGCAGCTCATTTTGCAAGAAATGCGCCAAAGTTCTTTGCCTGTGGTTCATATCGCACGAGATGATAAACGTTTGACGGCCTTGGTCGACGCTTTAAGGTTTTTTGCGCCTGATGTTCCGGTGGTTCAATTTCCAAGCTGGGACTGTATGCCCTATGATCGGGTATCTCCAAATGCAGATATTTCAGCGACCCGTATGGCAACCCTAGCAGGCTTGGCGCATGGAATGCCGGAGCAATTTGTGCTGCTGACAACGGCCAATGCTGCAATGCAAAGAATACCGGCCCGCGCTGTGTTAAAATCCTCTAGCTTCATTGCCACTGTGGGCCATCAAATTAGTGACACAAATTTACGCCAGTTTTTATCGGTGATGGGCTATGTGCAAACATCCAAAGTGATGGAGGCTGGCGAATATGCGGTGCGCGGAGGGATCATTGATATTTTTGCGCCGGGTGACTTGGGCCCTATACGGCTTGATTTTTTTGGCAATGAACTGGATGGGGCAAGACGGTTTGACCCCATAACGCAGCGCACAACAGAGCAATTGACACAGATCGAACTTGCTCCGGTCTCAGAAGTCATTTTGGATGAAGCCGCAATCACCCGCTTCCGGCAAAATTATCGAATTGAATTTGGAGCAGGCCGGTCTGATGATCCCTTATATGAAGCCGTCAGCGCGGGCCGGAAATATCAAGGAGTTGAGCACTGGCTGCCATTTTTTCATGAACATCTTGAAACTCTGTTTGATTATGTCCCCAAGGCAACAATCTGTTTTGATGATCAACTCTTGCCGGCTCGATCGGCGCGGTGGGACATAGTTGTCGACCAATTTGAAAACAGACAGCACGCCTTAGCGCAGGAAAGTCGGTTGGATACGGTTTATAAACCGATTGCTCCGGAGCTTTTGTATCTGAATGAGGACGGATGGGATGCAGCACTTAAAAGCCGCCGGATTTTGCAATTTAATCCCTTGCCGCAAAGCACCGGTTTGGGGGTGGTGGCCGCAGGTGGCCGCATAGGACGTAACTTTTCTCCGGAAAGAAAAAGTGAAAATATTAATCTTTTTAGTGCCTTAGCAAATCACATTAAAAATAAAATGGCGCAAGGACCTGTGGTGATTGCAAGCTATTCTGAAGGCGCTAGAGAGCGCATTGGCGGGTTGCTCGAAGATCAAAATCTACAGGGCGCCGTACCCGTCAGCAACGGTAAAAGCCTCGGTGAGCGGGGGCTGTATTTGGCCGTTTGGGCGCTGGAGCACGGATTTGAAACCAACAATTTAACCGTGGTTTCAGAGCAAGACGTGCTAGGAGATCGGTTGATCCATCGGGCCAAAAAGCGACGGAAGGCGGAAAACTTCTTGACCGAAACCCAAAGTTTATCGGTTGGGGATTTGGTTGTTCATGTTGACCATGGTGTGGGACGTTATCGTGGATTAGAGGTGGTCACAGCTGCGGGTGCTGCGCATGAGTGTCTTTTGCTGGAATATGCGGAAAATGCGCGGCTTTATTTGCCCGTTGAAAATATTGAATTGCTGAGTAAATTTGGCCATGAAAATGGACTTTTGGACCGCCTTGGCGGGGGGGCGTGGCAAGCGAAAAAAGCGCGCCTTAAGCAAAGAATTCGCGATATGGCCGAGCGGCTGATCAACGTTGCTGCCGAGCGTGCATTGCGAAAAGCACCAATTCTAGAGCCTCCAACGGGCATGTGGGATGCCTTTTGTGCACGTTTTCCTTACCAAGAAACCGATGACCAGTTGAGCGCAATCACCGAGGTCGTGTCTGATTTGACCTCTGGATTGCCGATGGACCGGCTGATTTGTGGTGATGTCGGATTTGGCAAAACCGAAGTTGCCATGCGGGCTGCTTTTATTGCCGCGATGTCGGGCGTACAGGTTGCGATAATTTCACCCACAACATTGCTAACCCGCCAACATGCTAAAGGCTTCAAAGACCGTTTTCGGGGCTTTCCGCTTGAGGTTCGGCAACTTTCGCGATTTGTGGGGGCAAAAGAAGCTCAGGAAACGCGTGATAATCTTGCAGCGGGAACAGTGGATGTTGTTATTGGTACGCATGCGTTGCTGGCAAAAAATATTCATTTCAAGAATCTGGGGCTCTTAATTATTGATGAAGAGCAACATTTCGGTGTGCAGCATAAAGAGCGTCTGAAACAGATGCGTTCGGATATTCATGTGCTTACTTTAACCGCGACCCCAATCCCGCGCACGTTGCAGCTATCCCTTTCTGGGGTGCGGGATTTGTCAATTATCGGCACTCCGCCGGTAGATCGGTTGTCCATTCGCACCTATGTCAGCGAATTTGATGCCGTGACCATTCGTGAAGCATTGCTCAGAGAGCATTATCGGGGCGGGCAATCCTTTTATGTTGTTCCAAGGGTCAGTGATCTGCCTGAAATTGAAGAGTTTTTAAAAGACCAACTTCCCGAGCTTAGCTATGTTGTGGCCCATGGCCAGATGGCTGCAAGTCAGCTTGATGAGCGCATGAATGCTTTTTATGACGGCAAATATGATGTGCTTTTGGCCACCAGCATTGTCGAATCAGGGCTGGATATTCCAACCGCAAACACCATGGTGGTGCACCGGGCAGATATGTTTGGGTTGGCGCAACTCTATCAAATTAGGGGCCGGGTGGGGCGATCAAAAACCAGGGCGTATGCTTATGTGACTGTCCAACCAAGGGCTAAATTGACATCAACCGCGCAGAAGCGCCTGAGAGTTTTGGGCTCGCTTGACACGCTTGGTGCCGGATTTTCGATTGCCTCTCAGGATTTGGATATACGAGGGGCTGGCAATTTGCTGGGTGAAGAGCAGTCGGGGCAAATGCGCGAGGTCGGCTATGAGCTTTATCAATCCATGCTTGAAGAGGCTATAGCAAAAATTAAAGCCGGAGAATTAGAGGGTTTATCGCAAGCAGATGACCAATGGGCACCGCAAATTAATCTAGGTGTCTCTGTTTTAATTCCAGAGAGCTATGTGCCAGATCTGGATGAAAGGCTGGGCCTTTATCGGCGGTTGTCGAGTCTGAGCAAAAAAGTTGAATTGGAAGGCTTTGCTGCTGAACTCATTGACCGTTTTGGAAAATTACCTCGCGAGGTTAATACTTTGATGTTGGTGGTTCGAATAAAATCCATGTGCAAACGAGCGGGTATTGCGAAGTTGGATGGTGGGCCAAAAGGTGCAATCATTCAATTCCATAATGATAAGTTTGCTTCACCAAAAGGGTTGGTCGAGTTTCTAGAGGATCAGCGGGGATTGGCCAAAATCAAAGAAAACAAGCTGGTTGTCCGGAGGGATTGGAAAAGGGATTCGGACAAGATTAAGGGTGCATTCGCTGTTGCAAAGGATCTTGCCGAAAAAGTTATCCTGGAATCAAAGGCCAAAAAAATACAATCTAGCCCCAATCACCCCAAGTAAGCGGTTTTCACAAATCCACTTGGCCCCCCAGCTTTAGCGTGTATTTTCTGTCAGACGTCTTTTTACATACCCCGTGACATGATCAATCATTGTGTCCATATGAGGGTCTTCAAAAAAATGTCCTGATCCTTCAAGCTGGGTATGCGTGATTGTAATTCCTTTTTGTTCATGCAGCTTATCAACCAAACCAACCGTATCTGCAGGAGGAGCAATGCGGTCTTCGGTGCCATTGATAATCAAGCCTGAGGAGGGGCAGGGTGCAAGAAAAGAGAAGTCATACATATTTGCCGGCGGTGAGGCAGAAATAAAACCTGTAATCTCAGGCCTGCGCATCAACAATTGCATGCCGATCCATGCCCCAAAGCTAAAACCCGCCACCCAACAATGTTTTGAGTTATTATTCATAGATTGAAGATAATCTAGCGCAGATGCAGCGTCGCTTAACTCGCCCACGCCTTGATCGTATTCGCCTTGGCTGCGACCCACGCCGCGGAAATTAAAACGCAGGACAGTGAAGCCCATGTTGTAGAAGGCATAATGAAGATTATAGACCACCTTGTTGTTCATTGTTCCGCCGAATTGGGGGTGCGGATGTAGAACAATTGCGATGGGTGCATCGCGATCCTTTTGCGGATGATAACGACCTTCTAGACGGCCCTCGGGGCCTGGAAAAATTACCTCGGGCATGGTCTTTGATCTCTCCTCGAAAGCCGTTTGCTTATTCTTGACAAAACCAGTCCCCTAATTTAGAACAATTCTAAACTTGGGCTGGATTGTTCAGCTCGTATGCAGATAAGCCTTGCTGGCCGTCAGGTCAATCAATTTGCAGGAAAGTAAAATGAAACTAAGCACAAAAGGGCGCTACGCGATGGTCGCCTTGACAGATATAGCTTTGCAGAGCGATCAAGGATTGGTCACACTTGGCGATATTTCGAAAAGACAAGATATTTCCTTGGCATATCTTGAACAATTGTTTGTTAAGTTGCGCCGAAAAGGTTTGGTTGATTCTGTTCGGGGGCCAAGTGGAGGCTACCGATTGGCAAAATCAATGCACGAAATTCGGGTGATTGACGTGCTTTCAGCGGTGGATGAAACAGTGGATGCTTTATATAAGGGGGCAGGAGCATCTGGTGGATTATCTGGTAGCAAATCACAATCTTTAACCAACCGTCTTTGGGAAGGATTAAGCGCTCATGTATATGTTTTTTTGCATCAAACACGCCTGTCCGATGTGATTGAAAATGATCTTATGCCGTGTCCTGCAATTCCGAATATTTTTGCCGTTGTCGATGAGTGATGGGTCGGGCTTATCTTGACTATAATGCCAGCGCCGCGCTAAGACTTGAAGCACGGCAAGCGATGGTTCAGGCAATGGATTGCGTTGGCAATCCATCTTCTGTTCATGCGGAGGGGCGGGCGGCAAAGGCAATTGTCGAGCGAGCGCGTGAGCAGATCGCACAAGCCCTGGGGGCTCAAGGCGCCGATATTATTTTTACGTCTGGGGCGACTGAGGCGGCAGGCTTGGCTTTGAGAGGCCGCGCTTTTCACTGCGCTGATGTAGAGCATGAAGCGGTGCGTGCGTGGTGTGAGCCCACTCTCAATGTTAATAGACACGGGCAAATTTCTATTGCTGAGCCAGAAAAAAGTGCAGTGCAATTGGCCAATTCTGAAACTGGTGTTATTCAATCTTTGCCTGAGGGGGTCGCGGTTTGCGATATGACACAGGCCTTTGGCAAGCTGCCCGTTGCATTTAATTGGATTGGGGCGCAAATGGGGCTTATTTCAGCCCATAAAATTGGAGGGCCTAAAGGGGTCGGCGCTTTGGTGGTCAAACGTGGAACGGAACTCGCAGCTCAGATTAAGGGTGGAGGTCAAGAAATGGGGCGGCGTTCTGGCACCGAAAACCTAATCGGCATAGCTGGTTTTGGAGCTGCAGCAGAGGCGGCGATCCGGGATGTTGAGCAGGGAATTTGGGGCCATGTTGAAAAACTTAGAAACATTCTAGAAAATAGTATTGAACAAATGTCAGCTGCAACTATTTTTATAGGAAAATCACAACCTAGATTACCAAATACAAGCTGTATGGTGACCCAAGGCTGGAAAGGCGAAACGCAAGTGATGCAAATGGATTTGGCTGGGTTAGCTGTCTCTGCTGGATCGGCTTGCTCAAGTGGAAAAGTGAAAGAAAGCCGCGTTCTGCGGGCTATGGGTTTCGAACCAAGCAGTGCGGGATGTGCCCTGCGGGTGAGTTTGGGGCCTGATACCCAACAAAAGGATATAGACTGGTTGGTTGAGATCTGGTCAAAACAATACAAGAAATGGAATGCTCGGGTTATGATAGCAGACCAAAAACAGGAGACCTTAGATGGCAAATATGCATAAGATGGCAAATAT
This sequence comes from Paracoccaceae bacterium, assembly GCA_902512685.1. Lineage (GTDB taxonomy): Bacteria > Pseudomonadota > Alphaproteobacteria > Rhodobacterales > Rhodobacteraceae > CABZJG01. The sequence continues at coordinate 20,490 of CABXKH010000034.1, forward strand.
GCATAAAATTGAGGTCAAAGATGGCGTTGATCAGAAAACTGTGGATGCAGTGCGCGAAGTCGGGCAGATTTATAAACACGGCTGGAATACAGATATTGAAATGGATTATGCCCCCAAGGGCGTAAACCCAGATATTGTAAAATTAATTTCAAAAAATAACGCTGAACCTGCGTGGATGACGGACTGGCGCCTGCAGGCTCTTGAACGCTGGGAGCGCATGAAAGAGCCAAAATGGGCAATGGTCAGTTATCCTGAAATAGATTTTCAGGATTTGTATTATTATGCCCGACCAAAATCGATGATTGAAAAGCCCAAATCTTTGGATGAGGTCGACCCCAAATTGCTGGCTACTTATGAAAAGCTTGGCATTCCGCTGAAAGAGCAAATGATCCTTGCCGGAGTAGAGGGCGCAGAAAATGCACCCTCAGAGGGCCGTAAAGTGGCTGTTGACGCTGTGTTTGACAGCGTTTCTGTTGGCACCACTTTTCAAGCCGAGCTCAAAAAAGTCGGTGTCATATTTTGTTCAATTTCAGAGGCGATTAACGAGCATCCGGAACTGGTGAAAAAATATTTAGGCACGGTTGTTCCAGTGTCGGATAATTATTTTGCCACACTCAATAGCGCTGTTTTTTCGGACGGATCATTTGTGTATATTCCACCGGGCGTACGCTGCCCTATGGAATTAAGCACCTATTTTAGGATCAATGCAGAAAATACAGGGCAGTTCGAGCGCACTTTGATTATTGCCGACAAAGGGTCTTATGTAAGTTACTTAGAAGGGTGCACCGCGCCAAAGCGTGATACTGCACAGCTTCATGCTGCAGTGGTCGAAATCATTGTCGAGGAAGACGCAGAAGTTAAATATTCCACAGTGCAAAATTGGTTCCCTGGGGATGAGAACGGCAATGGCGGTATTTATAACTTCGTCACAAAACGCGCAGATTGCCGCGGTGATCGCGCCAAAGTGATGTGGACTCAAGTAGAAACTGGCTCCGCGGTGACGTGGAAATATCCTTCCTGTATTTTGCGAGGAAATGAAGCGCAGGGCGAGTTTTATTCGATTGCAATCGCCAACAATCACCAACAGGCAGATACCGGAACAAAAATGGTGCATCTTGGGCAAAATACTAAGTCTCGCATTGTATCCAAAGGAATTTCTGCAGGGGTTGCTCAAAATACCTATCGCGGTTTGGTGTCCATGCACCCCAAGGCCAAGAACAGCCGCAATTACACCCAATGTGATAGCTTGCTCATTGGCGGTAATTGTGGCGCGCATACTGTGCCCTACATCGAAGTAAGAAATAACTCTTCGCGCGCTGAGCACGAAGCAACAACTTCTAAAGTAGATGATGACCAATTATTTTACTGCCGTCAGCGCGGCATGGATGAAGAGGCTGCTGTGGCATTGGTCGTGAATGGGTTCTGCAAAGAAGTTTTGCAGGCGCTGCCAATGGAATTTGCCATGGAAGCGCAGCAGTTGGTGGCAATTTCACTTGAGGGCTCAGTCGGATAGGGAATACACGCTTGATTCTTTTGATTGAAATTAGATTTCAAGAAGAAAAACTCATGACGAAAAAAAAGATAATCCAAAATCCCTCAATAAATTATCTCACAAAGCAAAGGATGCGGTAAAATGATTATAACCACCACACCAAGTATCGACGGGAAAACAATTAAAGAATACCGCGGCGTCGTTGTCGGCGAAGCAATAATGGGCGCCAATGTTGTGCGTGATATTTTTGCGTCGATAACCGATATCATCGGGGGGCGCTCAGGCGCATATGAAACAAAATTGGCAGATGCGCGTGAGATAGCAATGCAAGAGTTAGAAGAAAACGCAAAAAGCAAAGGCGGGAACGCTGTTGTTGGAGTTGATTTGGATTATGAAGTGGTCGGGCAATCAATGCTGATGGTATCCGTAAGTGGAACGGCTGTTGTAATTTGATGCTGAGCGTAAGATAGAAGATCATAAAGACCCCGTAAAGGAAGCCGGAATGCTAGAAATAAAAAATTTGCACGTTTCTTTAGAAGAAGAAGACAAACAAATCCTCAAGGGTGTGGATCTTAGGGTAGAGGCAGGCAAAGTGCATGCAATCATGGGACCGAACGGTTCTGGCAAGTCGACCCTTTCGTACGTTCTAAGCGGTAAAGCTGGTTATCAGGTTACTGGTGGAAGTGCGACCCTTCTGGGGCAGGAAATTCTTGATCTTGAGCCTGAAGAGCGTGCCGCTGCAGGGCTTTTCCTGGCATTTCAGTATCCGGTTGAAATTCCAGGGGTTGGCAACATGACATTCTTGCGAACGGCGTTAAACGCTCAGCGCAAGATGCGCGGAGAAGAGGAAATGAGTGCGGCAGATTTCCTTCGCATTGTGCGCGAAAAGGCAAAGAGTTTGAAAATTGACGCGGATATGTTGAAGCGTCCTGTAAATGTAGGATTTTCTGGCGGTGAGAAAAAGCGAAATGAAATTCTTCAAATGGCTCTGCTTGAACCTAAAATGTGCATTTTGGATGAAACCGACAGTGGGTTAGATGTTGACGCAATGAAGTTAGTATCTCGGGGCGTGAATGCATTGCGTGATGACACACGTGGATTTCTGGTGATCACGCATTACCAAAGGCTTTTGGATCACATAAAGCCAGATGTTGTACACATCATGGCTGATGGCCGAATAGTTAAAACGGGTGGCCCGGAGTTGGCATTAGAAGTCGAAACCAATGGGTATTCTGACATTCTAGCGGAGGTCGCCTAGATGGGGTTTGTTGAGCCTAAAAACTCATTGGTAGATCTCTGGCTGAACCGTGCAGAAAGTCTCACCGAGCATGGTTGGTCAGAACAGCACCGCTTAAACGCACAGGCCCGCTTGCAGTCAATGGGCTTGCCAAATCGGCGAGACGAATACTGGAAATATACACGACCAGATAGGCTTATTGAATCTACTGTTCCGTCAGCGGTGACATTAAGCAGTGAAGATCAGTCTTTATTTTCGAATTTTGAGCAAATCAAAATAGTGTTTATTGATGGTGTTTTCTCCCCAGAAATGTCCGATAATTTAGAAGGACAAGATGTGAGCATCGAGCTTTTATCGCAAACCAAAGCCAAAGACGGGCATTGGGCATCGGATATGTATGGGCAATTGGAAGCTACTGGCCAGTCACCTGTTGCACGCCCTTTGGCGACCCTAAATACCGCATTGGCCGAAGAGGGGGTTTTGGTGCACGCAAAGGGAGCCACTTTAAAGCCTGTGCATCTGGTGTATTTGCGTCAAAATGAAAGCTCTGATGTGATGCTTCACCATGTTGTAAAAGTAGATAGCGGGGCCTCTTTATCCCTCTTGGAAAGCGGTCCAGCTGGTGCGCGTAGTAATTTTGTATTGGAAACCGATATTGGCGCAGCTGGCAGTTTTCGTCATGTTAGGATTCAAGGACGTGATCATCAAAGGCTTGCGGCCACGCATCATTTTGCAAGGTTGCACCAAGAAAGTATCTTTAAGTCTTTCACGCTGACTGCAAATGGTGCTCTGACGCGAAATGAGTGTGTCATTGAACTCCTTGGTGATGATGGCATTGCCCATGTCGCAGGCGCCTGCGTTGGGGATGGAGATTTTGTGCACGACGACACTGTCTTTGTCACCCATGATGCAGTGGGATGCGAAAGTCGTCAGGTCTTTAAAAAAGTGCTCCGAAATGGCGCGACCGGCGTTTTTCAGGGTAAGATTTTAGTCAAGCAGGATGCCCAAAAAACGGATGGCTATCAAATCAGCCAATCCTTGCTGCTTGATGAGGACAGCCAGTTTCTTGCCAAGCCCGAGTTAGAGATCTATGCCGATGATGTCGCGTGTTCGCATGGCTCTACATCAGGTGCGGTGGACGAAGATGCACTATTTTATCTTCGATCTCGCGGTGTTCCAAAGGCAATGGCAACCGATATGCTAACATTGTCTTTTCTGGCCGAGGCGGTAAATGAAATTGACGATGATCAATTGATAGAGTGTGTCGTCGAATGGCTTGAAGGCTGGTTAGCAAGGCGGCGGACTTAAGATGTCTTTGATTGGAAATATTTTAAAAACCTACCGCCGGCCACAGGCCGTCGTTGCAGAATTTATGGTCAATGGAGCCCGTGAAGGCAGGGCATTGGGTTTCTTGGCTGGAGGGTGCATTATTGCGTTTATTGCGCAGTGGCCGCGGTTGGCACGACAATCGTATATTGAGGGGCAAGCTCTAGATATGTTGATGGGGGGCGCATTGTACGCTTGGATTTTTCTGGCCCCATTAATTTTCTATATCTTGGCTGGTTTGGTTCAATTTGTCAGCTATCTATTGGGATCGAAACGTTCTGGGGCCCAAACACGAACCGTGATATTTTGGGCCTTTTTAGCCACAGCTCCATTGCTTCTTGTAGTGGGTGTGATTGGTGGATTTATCGGCTCCTCAGGCGTAAAAACCGTTGTCGAGGTATTTTGGATTGCAAGTTTTACCTGGTTTGTAATCGCCGGCCTTCGCGTCACAGGACCGCAATCAGAATGACTTCTAATGTCAATATTCAACAGCTGTTTTGGCAGAGTTTTGTTGAGCCAAAAGCCGCGGCAAAAAACTTCTTGGCATTGGACCTTTCTTATGACGCGGTTTTTTCTCTGTTTTTTTCCACGGTCTGTGCCAGTACTGTTTTAATTTTTGGATTTGATGCATTGTTTCAAAACGCACAGGCGCGACCTGGACTGCTTGAATCTCCTTGGCAGTTTGCGGCGATCGTCACCGTGCTTACATTGTCCAGTGCCGTTGGCATAGCATGGATCGGTCAAAAGCTATCGGGGCAGGGAACCTTACGTACGGTGATGGGTTTGATAGCTTGGTTGCAAGTTGTGCAATTGGGCATGCAAGTGGTGTCCTATTTTACTCTGATTTTACCATCAATATTGGTGACATTTGTACAGTTTGGCTTAATTGGTTGGTCTTTTTGGATTTTTATAGCCTTCATCGATGAAGTTCATAAGTTTGAAAATATGATGAAATCTACGATGGTAGCGTTTTTGGGCACCATAATTGGAATGCTTGGCCTCTTTTTTATGCTTGGGTTTTTTGGGCTTTTCGGAGGAGGCATTAATGGGTTTTGATGTTGAAAAAATCCGCGCCGACTTTCCTATTCTACACCGGCAGGTAAATAATAAACCGTTGGTTTATCTTGATAATGGTGCGTCCTCACAAAAACCAAAAGTAGTGGTCGACGCAATTTCAAATGCCTATACCAATGAATATGCCAATGTGCACCGTGGATTGCATTATCTTAGCAATCTGGCAACGGACAAATATGAAGCGGTGCGCGGCACTGTGGCTAAGTTTCTCAATGTTGCGGATGAAAATCAGATTATTTTAAACTCGGGCACAACTGAGGGGATCAATACGGTTGCCTATGGATGGGCAATGAATGTGATGCAACCCGGCGATGAGATAATTTTATCCGTAATGGAGCATCACGCCAATATTGTTCCATGGCAGTTTTTGCGCGAACGGTATGGCATCAAGCTGACATGGGTTGATATCGACGACAGGGGCGCACTTGATCCTCAAGCGATTATCGACGCCATTGGGCCCAAAACCCGGCTCATTGCTGTCACCCACATGTCGAATGTGCTGGGGTCTATAGTGGATGTGAAGTCCATCTGTTCTGCAGCCTCAAACAGGGGCCTGCCTGTTTTGGTCGATGGTTCTCAAGCCGCTGCGCATATGCCCGTAAACATCACAGATATAGGTTGTGATTTTTATGCGATTACGGGCCATAAGCTATGTGGCCCATCAGGGTCCGGAGCAATTTTTATTGACAAAGACCGGATGCTTGAAATGCGACCCTTTATGGGCGGCGGTGATATGATCCGCGAAGTTCATAAAGACATAGTCATATATAATGATCCACCAATGATGTTTGAGGCCGGAACGCCCGGAATTGTACAAACCATCGGCTTTGGTGTTGCGCTAGACTATATGATGTCAGTGGGTTTGCATAACATTGCTGCTCATGAGAATAAGTTGTTGAGTTATGCTTTAAGTGGATTGCAGGCCCTAGAGTGGCTCACCTTACAGGGCAATGCCACAGACCGAGGCGCCATTTTTTCCTTTACCATGGAAGGGGCCGCACATGCGCATGACATTTCAACCATTCTTGATAAAAAAGGCATCGCGGTTCGAGCAGGGCAGCATTGCGCAGGGCCGCTGATGGATCATCTCGGCATAAATGCATCCTGCCGCGCTTCATTTGCTTTTTATAACACCAAACAAGAGGTTGATGCATTGGTTGATGGTTTGCATTTGGCCAAAGATTTATTGGGATAGGCCGGTCATTTAATCATTGCGGGCTTTAAGCCCAGCGGCTATACCGCAGCGCACAGGCACCCGTAGCTCAGCTGGATAGAGCGCTGCCCTCCGAAGGCAGAGGCCAGAGGTTCGAATCCT